>NZ_JANSHR010000026.1:0-56699 GCF_047461675.1 Synechococcus sp. R70.1 | reverse complement strand
ATCCAAGGCTCCTACCGGCAAGGGTTGATCCAAGAGGTGCTCGGCCAGCAGCTTGCCTTTGGCTGTCCAGAGCAGGATCCCTTGCTGGGAGAGGGCCCCTCCTTGGGCAGCCAACCCCTGCAAAAAGCCCGACAAGACCACAGTGTAGGGAGAACCTTGCTCCTGGGGCGACTGCTCACGGGGCCACCAGGGCGGAAGGCCAGGCGTGCCGCTAGGAGAAGGCAGGGGTGGTGGCGGAGTAGGGATGGGAGGGAAAAGATCCTGGGTGGAAGAGGGAGCCGCAGCCCTCCAGCAGATCCCCAAGGCCAAAGAGCAAGCTAGGGGGATCCCTGCCCAGAAGCAACGGGAGCGCAGCCCTGGCGGGATGGACAACATGCTGACCTCACAGGCAAGACTTGAGGCTACTCTACTGCCATGCAGAGGGTTCTGGCAAATTGCTTTGCCTTGCCGCTAGGCAGTTGGCCGTAAAGCCAGGAGAGTGGACTCCTGCCTACAAGAGAGGCCAAGATCAAGAGCACAGCAGTACTGCCCTTGGAGGAAGACATCCGGCCTGCCCTGCAGGTTGACTCTCAGCTTCTGCAAGTGCTCCCTTCATGCCCAGAGATCTGCGCCGCTTCATTGCCCTCCTAGAATCCCGTGGCCAGCTCCGCCGCGTGACCGCCGAGGTGGATCCCGAGCTGGAAATTGCCGAAATTGCCGATCGCCTCTTGGCCTGCGGTGGCCCGGCGCTGCTGTTTGAGCGGGTCAAGGGATCCTCCATGCCCCTGCTCATCAACGCCCTGGGCACAGTGGAGCGCATCTGCTGGGCGCTGGGGATGGAGCGGCCGCAAGAGCTGGAGGAGCTGGGAAAGAAGCTGGCCTTGCTCTACCAGCCGCGCCCGCCAAAAGACCTTGCCCAGGCGGTGGAGCTGGGACAGGCGCTGTTCCGCGTCTTCAAAGCTCGACCCAGCCGGGAGCTGCTCCCTCCTTGCCAGCAAGTGGTGGTGCGCGATGAAGCGGTGGATCTCACGCAACTGCCCCTGTTGCGGGTCTATCCCGGCGACGCTGGGCGGGTGCTGACCTTGGGCCTGATGGTTACCAAAGATCCGGAAAATGGCATTCCCAATGTGGGGGTGTACCGCCTGCAACTGCAAAGCCGCAATACCATGACGGTGCAGTGGCTGTCGGTGCGGGGGGCAACTCGGCATCTGCGCAAGGCGGCGGCCCTGGGCCAGAAGCTGGAAGTGGCAGTGGCCATCGGGGTAGATCCTGCCGTAATCCTGGCGGCGGCCACGCCCTTGCCGGTGGATCTCTCCGAGTGGCTGTTTGCCGGTCTCTACGCCGGAGAGGGATTGCCCCTAGCCCGCTGCAAAACGGTGGATCTGGAAGTGCCGGCCCACGCCGAGATTGTTCTAGAAGGCACCATAACCCCAGGGGAGGTGGCCCCCGACGGTCCCGCTGGGGATCACATTGGCTACTACGGCCCTCGCAACGAGCAGGCTCCTTTAATTCGCTTCCACTGCCTCACCCACCGCCGCGATCCCATTTACCTCACTACCTTTAGCGGCAAGCCCCCCAAGGAAAACGACATGATAGCCCTGGCCCTAAACCGCATCTACACCCCCATCCTTAGGCAGCAGGTGCCGGAGATCGTGGACTTCTTTTTGCCGATGGAGGGCCTGGGCTACAAGGTGGCCATTTTGTCCATTGACAAGGCCTACCCCGGCCAAGCGCGGCGGGCGGCCCTAGCTTTTTGGAGCGCCTTGCCTCAATTTAGCTACACCAAGTTTGTGATTGTGGTGGACAAGGACATCAACGTGCGGGATCCGCGGCAGGTGCTTTGGTGTCTGTGCTCGCGGGTGGATCCGCAGCGGGATGTGTTCATCTTGCCGGACAATCCCTTTGACGCCTTGGACTTTGCCACCGAAAAGCGGGGCCTGGGGGGCAAAATGGGAATCGACGCCACGACCAAGCTCCCGCCGGAAACAGACACCCCCTGGCGGCAACCCCTTGCCCCGGATCCGGAAGTGGCCCGCCTGGTGGATCGCCGCTGGGCGGAATACGGCCTGGCCGATCTCAACTTGCAGCCGGCGGATCCGCGCCTATTTGGCTACGAGTTCTAGAGGTGGCTAAGGGGCTGGCGGGTGCAACAAGCGCTGTTCTGGGTTGCTTACCCTTGCCTTCGGTGGGCTGTGGCGAGGGTGGGCTTAAGCCTCCTGGGCACCAAGGGCGGCTAACAGCTCGTCTGCCAACATCACCGCCGTATAGACTAGGGCCTGGCGCTGCTCAGGAGACAAGTTGCCAACGGGGGTCTGGGAGTTGCTCAGGATACCTTGCAGTAGCCTGCTAGCCACGTATTCTCGTTTGGAGACGCCAGGGCTAGAGATGGTGGGGTTATCCAGGGAAAACTTTTGGTGGTGCTCGAAGGGAAAGGCGTATTCAGAAGCTATCGGCATGGCTTCACTCCCAACCCAAACTTGAAGCTGCGCTCACCCCATTTTCCTGGACTGGGAATCTTAGAAAGCAAGGTCTCAAAAAAGACACTACGGGCTATCGTATCAAGGAGATCCCTGCGTGGGGGAACAATCTTGATCTGCTCTCCCTGGGAAAGATTGCCATGCACTTAAGCGAGTCTTTTCGACGCACCAAGATTGTGGCTACCCTTGGCCCCGCCAGCTCTGATCCAGCCATTCTCAGGGAAATGATCCTGCAAGGGGCAACTACCCTTCGCCTGAACTTTTCCCATGGAGATCACGATCTCCACCGCCGCAACATCCGCCTCATCCGCCAAACGGCGATGGATCTGGGGATCCAGGTTGCCATTTTGCAAGACCTGCAGGGGCCCAAGATCCGCCTGGGCAAGTTTGCCGAAGGCCCGATTACCCTCAAGAGCGGGGATCCGTTTGTCCTCACCAGCAAACCCATTTTGGGAACGCAGGAGCGCAGCTGGGTTACCTACGACAAGCTGGCCCAAGAGGTGCCGGAGGGAGCAACCATCCTTCTGGATGACGGTCGAGTGGAGATGCGCGTGGAGGCGGTGGATCCGGCAGCGGGCGAGCTCTTCTGCCGCACCATTGTCGGCGGCACCCTCTCCGACAACAAGGGAGTGAACTTCCCCGGCGTGCGCCTCAGCATCCGCGCCGTTACCGAAAAAGACAAAGAAGACCTCTACTTCGGCCTCAACCAAGGGGTCGACTGGGTGGCCCTCAGCTTTGTCCGCGATCCCTCGGATGTTCTGGAGCTGCGGGAACTGATGGCTGCCGCTGGCAAGCGAGTTCCCATCATCGTCAAGATTGAAAAACACGAGGCTATCCAGCAACTGCCCCAGATCCTGGCTCTTAGCGACGGGGTGATGGTGGCGCGGGGAGATCTGGGCGTGGAGCTGCCGGCAGAAGAGGTGCCGATCTTGCAGAAGCGGATCATCGCCATGGCCAACTGCCTGGGGATCCCGGTCATCACCGCTACCCAGATGCTGGACAGCATGGCCCATAGCCCTCGCCCCACCCGCGCTGAGATCTCGGATGTAGCCAATGCCATTTTGGACGGCACCGATGCCGTTATGCTCTCCAATGAGACGGCGGTGGGCAAGTATCCTGTCGAGGCGGTGGCCACCATGGCCCGCATTGCCCTGCGCATCGAACAGGACTACTTTAATCCCCTCTACGCGGATCGCCGCCACCACCTGCGCGCTCTTGCCCGGCAAGAGTTGAGCCAGACTAGGGGTAGCTGTGCCGAGGATAATTCGCTGCGTCCCAAAGCCCTGATAGCCGATTCCATTAGCCGCGCCGTGGGGGAAATTGCCGAGGAGCTGGACGCGGTAGCCGTGATGACCCTAACCAAAACCGGAGCCACAGCCCGCAATGTCTCGCGGTTTCGCCCGCGCACTCCCATCCTGGCCGTAACACCCCATGTGGAGGTGGCGCGGCAGCTGCAGTTGGTGTGGGGGGTACGCCCGCTGTTGGTTCTGGATTTGCCTACCAGCCGCCAGACCCTTCAAGCCGCCATTAACGTAGCCCAGGAAGAAGGCCTGCTCAAGGACGGGGATTTGGTGGTGCTCACTGCCGGCACCCTGCCGGGCATTTCCGGCTCCACTGACCTTATCAAGGTAGAAGTGGTGAAGGCGGTGGTAGCTAGAGGCAGAGGGTTTGGCAAAGGCACCGTCAGCGGCCCTGCCCGTATCCTCCGATCTGGCCTTGAGGCCAGCAAGATTACCCCTGGCGATATCCTGGTTGCCCGCGCCACTGATGCTAGCTATGTAGAGGCGATCAAGCAGGCGGCTGGAGTCATTACTGAAGAGGACGGCGTCTCCTCCCACGCAGCCGTAATTGCTCTGCGACTGGGAGTACCTGTGGTGGTGGGGGTTAAAGATGCCACGCGCCTCATCCGCGACGGAGCTATTGTGACTTTGGACGCGGAGAGAGGCCTGGTTACTGCCGGCAGCGAGGGTTTAGGCTTCTAGCGCCGTCGTCGGGAGCAGCGGCGCAACAGCCACCTGGCGGCGGCCCGATCGCCTTCATCCCAAGCTAGCCGCTCCACGGCCACCATCACCATCGAGGTAATTGCTGCCTCACTGAGACGCCATTGGGAACGCAGCTGCTGGACAGCCAGTGTAGCGGCCTCGAGGTCGCGTTTGCGAATGGCGCGGAGCAGCTCTTCAGACATCGACGAAGGCCAACCCCTCTGATCCTTTTTGCTATCTTTCTACCGCAAGAGCCAGAAGCTTCCCTTCTCCTAATGCCAAGATTTGTCTTGTTTGTCCAGAATGCCTTAAAAAAACTTCTTGGACGCTCGCTTGGGTTAGCCCGCAGGGATGGCCACAGGAGAGGGCAGTAGCCGCTCCATTGCTGCCTGCAGATCCTGGGTCAGAGCTTGGATAGCCTGCCGGCGGTTGGCCTGGTAGGTGGGCCAGCGCTCTGAGACGGAGAGGGGATCCCCGATGCGGAAACGGGCTAGCCGCGGCCCCAACTGAGGAGGAGCAACCAAGGGATTCTGGCCTTTGATCCAAGCCAGGAGGTTCCACAGCCGCAGGGCGGTTTCGGCCAGTTCTTCCGGGCTGGGCTGCTCAGGCAGAGGGCGGACGGCAAATACCATTAGGGTCTCCACCAAGCGCATATGCCAGAGGTGGAAAGTGGCCTCCGAGGCAATGCGATTGGCTAGGCTTTTTTCTACTGCAGAGAGGGCAGCAACATCGGGAATATCTTCCCGGTAGATCCAAGACCAGCCTGCCTGCTCAAGGCGATGTCGCCGCTCGATGAGGTCTCCCTGAGGTTGCAAGCCAAAGCGCTGCTCAGCCACGCGCAAAGCCAGATCCAATAAGCTTTGCAGACGTGTCCGCAGATCCCCTCCTTCTCCCCGCTTGGCCCAAGTTGCCGCAGGCAAAGTGGGGGCATAGAAGCGCTCGTAAAAGTTCTCCAGGGTCTGAATGAGGTGTTCAGCCAAGCGGAGCAAGCGGGCCATGAGAGATCCTTTGCCGACATGGGCTGAGCGCCCGGTTGGCAGGTGGCAGTTGGCCTCCATGCGGCGGAGCAACCTGTCGAGGGCTGCCCGGGGATCCCTCAAGTACTGGTAGCAGAGGCCCACGGGTAGGATCAGCACTTCCTCTGGCCGCCCCGCCTTGAGCAGATCTTCCACTGCCCAAAAGCTCAACTGGGCCACTCCCGGTTCCAGGGGGTTGAGCAGCCCACTCATGCCGTTGATGGTTCCCTCGGGTGCCACGGCCAATGGATAGGGGCCCGAGACTAGCTGCTCGCGGGAACTCTTCAGCCCTGCCCGATCCAGACGGCCCCGCAGAATGGGGATCCCGCCCAGCCGGGGCAAGCCCCAACTGGCAATGGCCCCCAGCCACAGTGGCAGGCCGCGGTCGTAGACAAACAGGACGTGGGGCCGCTGCCGCAGCCGGATCCCCTGTTGCCGGGCCACCTGAGGCAAAAGGTGAGCAAACAGGTACAGCAGACAGGGAGGGTCATCGAGGGTGGGGTGGCGAAAGGCTACCAACAAGCGAATCTTGCCTGCTTCAAATTGCTGATAAAGCTGAGCCAAGCGCTCCCCTCCCTCCACCTCAACGCGCGGGATCCCTTTGGTCCAGCGCAACCAAAAAGGCAAGCCGGTTTGGACAAAACGAACCACCCAAGGCGTCAATCGTGGCGGCAGAAACTGGAGGGGAGGTTGAACCGTCTGCGGCATAGGGATCCTCAAATCTAGGGTTGGCACGCTTGGTGAACCTAGGCTTTGGATCCCCTCTTAAAGAGGGCGAAGAGGCAAAAAAGCCCCGCTGCAACAGTTGCTCAACTGGGCTCCCTCTGCTCAGAAGGTTTTCAACCTCCTGCTGCTTTTTTCCGGCGGCCCCGTGTCTTTTTGGGGGCAGCTTCTCCTGCGGCTGAGTCTTCCATGACCTGGCCGTTTAACACCTGCTTGAGGTGAATGTGCTTGTAGCCTAGGTGGATCTCAAACTCATCGCCAGGCTTGAGATTCATCTGCTTGGTGTAGGCAGACCCGATGATGATCTGCCCATTTTTGTGAACGCTGACGCGAAAGGAGGGCTCGCGACCGCGCTTTTCACGGCTACTTGGGCCGAGGCTGAGACCTTTTGCCGCTAGCACCGCATCGTAAAAAGCGTTTAAGTTGACGCGGAGCTTGTTGTTCTTGGTCACGGTTACGTAGCCACAGCGCTTTGCCGTTTCCCGGCGCGGAAGGTGCCCCAAAGCTTCTATCTTCTGCAAGAGAGCCTTGCCAGTTAGGGGTTGTGGTGGTATATCCAACATTTTCTAATACCCTACAGCCCTCTCTAGGATCATAACCTCCTGAAGTACTTCTGCAACCAAAAGCTTGCAGCTCCGCTCCAGGTCGTGTTTACTCTAGGGGAGAAAGGCTCTTCTCAATTGGGCGTTCAATGGGTGTTCTGGCTCTGGATAAAGCAGCAGAGAGAGGGGATTTGTTTTGCCCAAATGGCTTGGCAAGACGGCTAGAAGAAGGCCTCAGCTAGCGGCAAGTGCTCATCTTTTCGGGAAATTAGCCGGGCGCCAACTGCTGGGCTACTAGGGAGGGGAGCTGAGCCACAGGGATCCCCTCTAGGATCTCGGCGGCAAAGGCATAGGTGAGCAGTTGGCGGGCTTGGGCCAAGGGAATGCCGCGGCTTTGCAGGTAGAAGATCTCTTCCGCCTCCAGTTGGCCCACGGTGGCTCCGTGGGTGCATTTGACGTTGTCGGCGAAGATCTCCAGTTGGGGCCGGGTATCCACTCGCGCCTTGGGGCTTAAGAGGAGGTTGCGGTTGGTTTGGGCCGCGTCGGTCAGTTGGGCTTCTCGGCTGACCAGAATGCGCCCGCTGAAGACGGCACGGGCTGTCTCGTCGACAATGCACTTGTGCAGTTGGCGGCTACTACCCTGGGGGGCCTGATGCCGCAGGCGGGAGTGGGTGTCGCTGTGCTGGGATCCCTTCAACAGGGTCAGCCCCTGCAGGTGGGTGTGGGCCTGGGGCTCCACCTGGGCCAGCTCCAGGTTGTGGCGGGAAAACTGGGATCCCCACTGGAGGGCCTGCAGCCGGTAGTGGCTGTAGCGGCCCTGGCGCACGGCGGTTTGGTTGATGTGAAAGGCCTGGGATCCCTGCCGCTGGACGAGGATGTGGTGCAGGCGGGATCCTTCTTCCAGGGCAATCTCGGTAACCGCGTTGCTGAAGGGGATCCCCGAGCCCCAGGAAAGGTGGTCTTCAATTAGGGTGAGGGAGCTGTAGGCTGGCAAAGTCAGCAGGCAGCGGGGCTGGGCCAAAACCGCCTCTCCTTCAGGGGCCACGGTTATCCAGAGTAGATGCAAGGGCGGCAAAACCTTCTCGTGGGGCAAGAGCTCAATCTGGATCCCGCCGCCTAGGTGGGCGGTGTTGAGGGCGCTGAAGACATCGACCTTGGCGATGGTTTGCAACCCTCCAGAGGCAGCCTGGCTGAGGGGAGCAAGGCGCAGCGCCGACGGCAGGCCGCTCAAGTCAGAAAGGTGGGGAGCGAAGTAGCCGTTGACCAAGACGGCATAGCTGCGGCGGCTTTCCGACCACAGCCAGGGCTCCAGAGTGGCCCGGTTCACATCCCCCTCCCCAGGGCCGGCCAGGCGAAAGGCGTGGGCCACTAGCGGCGAGAGGTCGCTGTATTTCCAGTCCTCTTCGCGCGGAGTGGGGATCCCCAGTTCCGCCAGTTGGGCGCGGGCCTGCTGTCGCAGGGTGGCGTGGGAGTCCTCCACCTCCGGGATTTGGCTAAGAATGTGCTCCAGAAAGGAGCGGCCAAAACTGGCAGCGTCGCTTTCTCCAACCGACGACTTGGGCACCGCAGCGCTCATCCCACCTCCTCCCTAAGCCAGTCGTAGCCCCGCTTTTCCAGCTCCAGCGCCAAGCTCTTGTCCCCGCTAAGGACAATGCGCCCCCCTTCCATCACATGCACATAGTCAGGGGTCACATACTCCAGCAGGCGCTGGTAGTGGGTAATGAGGAGTATGGCCTTCTCGGGGCCAGCTAGCTGGTTGATGCCCTGGGCAACAATGCGCAGCGCGTCGATGTCGAGGCCAGAGTCCGTCTCGTCCAAAATGGCCAGGGTCGGCTCCAGCACGGCCATCTGTAGAATCTCGTTGCGCTTTTTCTCGCCGCCAGAAAACCCCTCGTTGACGGGGCGCTCCAAAAAAGCCGGATCCATTTTGACTAGCTCCAGCTTTTGGCGCACGAAGTCGTCAAACTCGAGGGGATCCATTTCCGGCTGATCCCGGTATTTCTGCCGGGCGTTGTAGGCAGCCCGCAGAAAATCCAAGTTGCTTACCCCTGGAATCTCGATGGGGTATTGAAAGGCCAAAAAGATCCCAGCCCAGGCCCGCTCCTCCGGTTCCATGGCCAAGAGATCCTTGCCCAGATAGAGGATCTCACCCCCGGTTACCCGGTAGTCCGGGTGGCCGGCCAGGATCTTGGAGAAGGTGCTTTTCCCAGAGCCATTTGGCCCCATGATGGCGTGGATCTCGCCAGCCCGAACTTCCAGGTTTACCCCCTTGAGGATAGGGGTGCCGTCGATCTCAGCGGTGAGATCGCGGACAGATAAAATGACAGGGCTGTTTTCCCGGATCATCTCAGCGGTTGCTCTTGAATGAACTCCAGACGAGCGTTCACCCTGGGATCGCGCAGCTAGCTAAAGTAAGCCGGCAATGGCCAATTCAGCTTGCTGGGGATCTAGCCAACAGATCCCTCTAGTTTCAGGCTCAGCAAGCGATCTGCCTCGACGGCAAACTCCATGGGCAGTTGGTTAAACACCTCCCGGCAGAAGCCGCTGATGATCATAGACACAGCATCCTCTGCAGAGATGCCGCGCGACTGGAAGTAAAACAACTGCTCTTCTCCAATCTTAGAGGTTGAGGCTTCGTGCTCCACTTTGGCGGTGTTGTTTTGCACTTCAATGTAGGGGAAGGTGTTGGCGCTGCACTGATCCCCAATCAGCAGGGAATCACACTGGGAAAAGTTGCGGGCGCCCTCTGCCTTCGGCCCAATTTTCACCAAGCCGCGGTAGCTGTTTCTGGAGTGCCCCGCCGAGATCCCTTTGGAGATAATTCGGCTGCGGGTGTTGCGGCCTATGTGGATCATCTTGGTGCCGGTATCGGCCTGCTGGTAGTGGTTGGTCAGGGCAACTGAGTAAAACTCGCCCACCGAGTTTTCCCCCACCAACACACAGCTTGGATACTTCCAGGTGATGGCGGAGCCAGTCTCCACCTGCGTCCAGGAGATCTTGGAGTTGGCCCCCTGGCAGAGGCCGCGCTTGGTAACAAAGTTGTAGATGCCGCCCCTGCCGTTTTCGTCGCCGGCATACCAGTTCTGCACCGTCGAGTACTTGATTTCGGCGTTGTCCAGGGCAATCAGCTCCACCACCGCCGCGTGCAGTTGGTTGGTGTCGAACATGGGGGCCGTGCAGCCCTCCAGGTAGCTGACGTAGGATCCCTCGTCGGCAATGATCAAGGTGCGCTCGAACTGGCCCGACTCGCTGTTGTTGATACGGAAATAGGTCGAGAGCTCCATGGGGCAGCGCACCCCCTTGGGCACATAGACAAAGGAGCCGTCGCTAAATACCGCCGAGTTCAGCGCCGCGTAGTAGTTGTCGGCAATAGGCACCACCGTGCCCAAGTACTTACGCACCAGCTCGGGATACTCCCGTAGCGCCTCCGACATGGAGCAGAAGATGATCCCTTCCTTGGCCAGCTTCTCCCGGAAGGTGGTGGCCACCGAGACGCTGTCGAAAATGGCGTCCACTGCTACATTGGCCAGTCGCTTCTGTTCAGACAGCGGGATCCCCAATTTTTCAAAAGTCTCCAGCAGCACTGGATCCACTTCGTCCAGGCTCTTTTTCTTCTCCCGCACCTTGGGGGCCGAGTAATAGACGATGTTTTGGTAGTCAATGGGGGGGTAGGTCACGTTTGGCCAAGTGGGCTCGCTCATCTTCAGCCACTGGCGGTAGGCTCGCAGCCGGAACTCCAGCATGAAGTCCGGCTCCCCCTTTTTGGCCCAGATTTGGCGAATAATGTCCTCGTTTAGGCCCTTGCCGATGGATTCTGAAGGGATGTCGGTAACAAAGCCGTACTTGTAGGGCTGGTTAACCAGGGCGCGGACGCTCTTAGACATGGGTGGCTCTCAAGTAGGGATTAGAAGCGCGCAAGAACAGACGGCCAACTAAAACAACATAGTTGTTGCTTAACTAATCCTCAAGTTACTTTAGCAATGATCCCGTTGTCAAAATAGGCAGGAGGACAACGGTGAACCGAGCACGTAGGATCGCCGGCCAGGCTACCCAGCCTACTTCCAGTAAGCAGGCTATCTTGATCTACCTGCGCAAGGCAGGACAGGCTACTGCCCAAACCCTAGCAGAGCACTTGGGCATTTCTCCCCAGGCCATTCGCCGCCACCTCAAGGATCTGGAGGCGGAGGGACTGATCCGCCATGTCGCTCAACCCAGCGGCCTGGGCCGTCCCCAGCACTTCTATCAGCTTAGCCCCCAGGGGGAAGCGCAGTTCCCTGCCCGCTACGACGAGTTTGCCCTGGGCCTACTCAACACGCTGGCCGAAACCTTGGGAGCCGAACAGATGGGATCCCTGCTCCAGCAGCAGTGGCAACGCAAAGCCCAGGAGTACCAAGCCCAGATGGGATCCGGATCCCTGGCCGAGCGGCTAGAGCGCCTGGTACAGTTGCGCCAGGCAGAAGGCTACATGGCCGAGTACTACCCCTATCCCAACCACCTAGCTGCCCCCAGGCCAGCAGAAGGCTCTGAGCAGTATGTCGAGCAGTACGTCCTGGTGGAGCACCATTGCGCCATTGCCCAGATTGCCCAGCGTTTTCCCAGCGTCTGCGGCCATGAGCTGGAGATGTTTGCCGCCGCTCTGCCCGATTGTCGGGTGGAGCGCCTCAGCTGGCAAGTTAACGGGGAGCACCAGTGCGGCTACTGGATTGCCAAGCCAGGCTCCTCCGCAGGGATCCCTTCCTAGGCCCAGCCCCGAGAAGGTGACGCCTTCAGAAGACAGGCAAGAGCAGCCATAGTCTTAAGGATCCGCCACCTCAAAGGCCCACAGCCCCCGCTCTGCTGGGATCCGATGCAGCTGACCCTTGGGAAAGCGTCGCCGCAGCGCTGCCCCTTGCTGCTCCCATACCCCCTCGTTCATAAACAGGGTAAACGGCGGCTCTAGGTCTTGGCTAAGCAACGTCTCGGGGGGAAAAACCTTCACCTCTTGTTCTTGCCTGGCAAAAAATTGAATCCAACTTTGCCAGTAGGCAGGCTCTCCCCAACTGAAATAGGGGTAGGCGGCGCTAGCAGCCAAATAGAAGCGGTGGTTGGGATCCCTCTGTCGAGCGGCCACGTAGCGCCCGGTGGCTCCCACGTCGTTGCCCTGCGTCGAGCCCTTGTGGACAAAGTCGCCCCAAATGGCCAAGTTCCAGCCTCCAATGAGGAGGATGGTGCCCGCCATCGCCGCTGCTGTTACGGTGGATCCCCAACGTTCCAGGGGAGCGGCCAGCGTCTGGATCCCTTCCAGGGTTAGGTAGGCTACAAAGGGCAGGATCACGAGCAGGCGGGTATAGTTGGGGGCTTTGGTGATAGCCAGGCTAAAGAGCAGGTAAAGAAACAGGAAACTGCCAATACAGAGCCAGTCGTGCGGCTGGCTGCGCCCCCTGAGGACGCGGTAGAGCCCAGATCCCAGCCCTAGCCAAATCAAGATCCCTGTCAAGGGATCCACAAAGGCATGGCCGTAGTTGGGATAGATATAGCCCCGGTCGTGCTGGCTGGGGTCGTTGAACATGCTCAGGCCATTGCGGATGTTGCGCCACACCCCCTCTGCCGGCGTAGCCGCGTTCACCCACATTTGCTGCAGCGCCCGCCCCTCGGGGAAAAAGAGAAATTGCTGGCGGGCATACTCGGCGCTTTCTGGGGGGGCAGTGGCGGTGGCTACCAGAATGGGCGCGGCCACCAGAAAAAATCCCAGCGCTGCCGGCACTGTCAGCTTGGCTAGGGTCCAAACGGGGTTGGCCTGCAGATCCTCCCGCCCCAAGAGCCAGTACAGAACGCCAAACAGGAGTCCCAACAGGATCACCACGCGCCCTGGCAAATAGCCGTAGAGGGAGAAAGCCGCTGCCCCTCCCCCCAAATACAAAAGCAGGGGATTTTTTTCCCGCACGCCCTTCAAGATCAGGGCCAGAGCTGCACACTCCACCAGCACAATCAGGTTTTCCCGCATGGCCATGCGGCTAATGCCTAACAAGGCGTGGTTGGATCCCAGAAGGGCCGCTCCTGCCAAGGCCAGCCGGGAGTTCCAGAACGACCGAAAAAACCCGTAGGCCACCAGAATAGTAATCACCCCAAAGGCGGCATGCACCGTGCGCACATTGACCAGGGTGACTCCTCCCATCAGCCGCGTCAGGCCGCCAAAGAGGCTAAACATAAAGCGGGGGAAATAGAAGTACTCTGGCATCAACCCAAAGAGATCGGGGTAGCGCACCCCGGAAGCCCGACGAGCCATGGAGGTGATGACAATCTCGTCGGTGTTGATTTGAAAAGGGATGTTGGCCAGGTCGTAGAGGTAGAGGGGAGCAAAAACCAACGCCAACAGCCCCAGGTGCAGCAGCTCCTGGCGCCAGCGCAGCCGCGTCGGGTCCCAAGGGGGCTGAGCCGGGGGAAACTGGGCCACATACAGCCCCACCAGCAAAATGCTCAGCAGCCAGATCCCAATTTGCAGTACGTGGTAGCCAAACGCCCCGTACCAGAGGGTCAGGGCTATTCCCAAGCCGAGGCCAGATCCCAATAGAGCTGGGCGCCGGGAAGTGGCCAGGGTATCCCAGACTGCCATAGGACTGGTTTCAGCCCACTGGTCGATAAGTTAGTAACCCCGCGTTCTCTCCGTCTCCCGCTCCGGTTCTGGCTCCCTGAAGTTGGAGGGATCGTAGAGGAAGCGGTTGACCTCATCTTCGAGGCGGTAGATCTCAAAGGGCTCTAATTGCTTGCCAGTTCGCAAGGCCAGCAGGTAGCCGTCCACCAGCAGCCGTAGCTCGTCAATGCGCTGATAGCCGCGATGCCAACTGTCCACCAGCGCATCGGTTAGAGCTTGATAGTGCCGGATTAGCTTTGGGTCCTGCAACATGGCGCTCTTTTGCCCACCTGGTCTCATCCTAGCGTTTGATTTTCGTTTGTTAAGCAGAGATTGCAAAGCCGCACTATTCCTCGAGAACGGGCAAGATTAGCCGCGAAGGCGTGTTGCCGCCGCTGTGAAGAGTCAGGGTGAGAATGCGGCCTTCCATTTGCCGCTCCTCCCGCTGGCCTGTACCTGGGTTAACGGGGTAGGCAGGGAAACAGGCTGCGCTTAGGCTAAGGCGTAGAGCGTGGCCACGGGGAATGCGGATACAGGTGGGCTGACAGGGGATCCCAATGGGGACATTGGGCTGGGGATCCCGCAGACGGCGGTAGCCCTGGGAAAAGTTATACACCTGGCCATCCGGCCTCACCACCGAGAGCACGGCGCAGAGATCAAAGCTGGGGCTGTCCGCCTCGACGTAGAGCTCTGCCGTGATGTCCCCCGCCAGGAGGAGGTCGGTTTCTAGAGGGGGAGTGGTGTAGGTAAGAACATCGGTGCGGCAGTCAACAGCAGAGCGCTCTTGGGGCCCGGCAGGGTAAACCAGGTGACCCCCCAGGGCCGGTACCGGTCGCCAGGGATCGTGAACAAAAGTATCCGACTGCTGCCTCGGCGGGGGCTCCGGGCGGAGGGATCCCTCGAGTTCGGAAAGGGCAGCTAGGCCAGTGCTGTGCAGGTAAAGAGCTTTTGGCTCAGGGTTGGGCCAGGCCTCAAGGGTGCGCCAGCGGTTGGAGCCCATCTCGAACAGGCGCACCGGCGGCTCTTGGAGGATCCCTGTGTCCTTGCCTTTGAGGAACTGGTCAAACCAGCGCACCTGCAGCCGATCGATGGGGCTGACGGCCTCAGGGCCAAAATCCAGCGCTCCCACCCTGCGCCCCCAAGGGAGGTGGGCCCACGGCCCGACAACCAGGTATTGGGGGTTTTGGCTGCGGGCACTCATCTCCTTGTAGAGGCGTAGGCTGCCACTCAGGTAGCTGTCAAACCAGCCGGCAATGTGCAGCATTGGCAGGTCCACCGCCTCCAGCCGAGGGGAGAGCTGGCGCCAGTAGTCGTCCGGCTCGCTGTGATCCAGCCAGTCGAAGTAATAAGACTGGGGCGCATATTGCTGCAGCATGCCCGGCTTGAGGGGGATAGGGTCGTGGAGGGGCAGGTTGCGCGACGCCTTGAAGAGGGCCTGATAGGCACTGGCATCTCCCCGCCGGCGTGCTCCCTCGGCTTCCAGTTGCAGGGCCCAACTGAGGTTGTTGTAGAAGGCAAAGGCTCCCCCAGGGTAGGCGGCATCCGCGTAAAGGTCGTAGGGCAGCATTGCCGGGCAGATGGTTTTCAAAGCGCTGGGACGGGCGGAGGCGGCATACAGCTGGGTCATGCCCTGGTAAGAAAAGCCGTACATACCCACCACGCCGTTGCTCCCTGGCAAAGCAGCCGCCCAGCTGACGGCGTCGAACCCATCTTCAACTTCGTGGCGGAAGGGGTAGAAGGAGCCTTTGGAAGTGCCTCGCCCACGCACATCCTGGATGACCACAATATAGCCATGGGCTGCGTACCAGCGCGGATGGGCGTACACCACTGTCGAAGCAATGGCCCGGCCATAGGGCTGCCGCATGAGCAAAACCGGATAGCTCCCTTCCCCCTCGGGGCGATAGATATCCGCGTCCAGCTGGATCCCATCGCGGGTTAACATGGAAACCGTTTCCCGGGGACGTACAGGCAGCATGGTTTGGAGGGGCGCGGTGAGGCTTTCCTACAGGTTACTAGTCCACCAAGGAAAACATCAGCTCGCCTTCAGTAACCAATTGCCCCCCCACCTGAGCCCGGCAGAACATCTTGCCGATGCGCTTTTGCCGGATGGTGAGCAGGTCAGCTGACAGCAGCAGTTGATCTCCAGGCAGGACGGGGCGGCGAAAGCGTACCCCATCGATGCCGGCAAAAAGAGCTAGGCGCCCGGCTGCATCCGGCAGCTTGGTCAGGACGATCCCTCCCACCTGAGCCATGGCCTCAACAATGAGGACACCGGGCATAATGGGGCGGTTGGGAAAATGTCCCTGGAAAAAAGGCTCATTGAAGGTGACGTTTTTGAGGCCCACTGCCCGTTGCCCTGGGAGATACTCCACCACGCGGTCCACCAGCAAAAAGGGATAGCGGTGGGGCAGAATCTCCAGGATTTGGTCTGTAGTGAAAACGGGGGGAGCAGCTGCCAACTGAGCCGCTGCTTCAGCCGAGAGAGGGGGAGGAGGACAGACGTCGGAGGACATGGCAAACCCAAAAAAGAGCTGGAAGACAAACCTCAAAGCCTAGAGGGGAAACAGCCTAGTCCCACGATAGCGGGCAGTGCATCCTGTCAAGACTGCAGGAGGGAGGCCAGCTTGCCGTGGCAGCCAGGATCCCTTTCTGGTGTTGCCTCCGCTTGAATCTGGAGGGATCCGCTCCTTAGCAACTGTTTGGCCAGACGGTGGTGCAGAGCATGCCCCGCCTTGTAGGCCACGATGTGCCCCTGGAGGCGGCAGCCCAACAGGCTGAGATCTCCTAGTAAATCTATCAGCTTATGGCGCACCGGCTCATCGGGGTAGCGCAGGGGTCCCAGCCACGCAGTTGCAGTACAGACAATGGCGTTTTCCAGGCTGCCCCCTTGGATTAGCCCCTGTTGGCGGGCTAGCTCCGCATCTTGCTGGCGGGAAAAAGTACGCGCCGCTGCGATGGAGCAGACAAAATCCGGCCTATCTTCCCTCCAGCTTAGCCACTGTTGGCCAATGGGAGAGTCGGCAAACTCGATGCCATAGGTAAAGCGGGCCTCGGGGTGGGGCAGGGCACTGACAAAAGCCTCCCCTGCCCAGACGGTAACCGGCTCTTGAACCACGCCCACCAGGGCGGGTTGCTCCTGGGCCAAGATCCCGGCCTGGACAATGGCCTCCACAAAGGGCAGGGCCGAGCCATCGAGGATCGGCAGCTCTGGCCCTTCTACCTCAATGCGGCAGTTGTCGATGCCCAGAACGTAAAGGGCAGCTAGGAGGTGTTCCACCGTCTGCACCTGAGCAGATCCCTGCTGCAGGCGGGTGCAGAGGGCAGCAGGAGCTAGGGATCCCACCTGGGCAGGGATAGGAGGGGAGCCCGGCTGATCCACCCGCACGAAGACCCGACCGCTGCCAGCGGGGGCCGGGTGGAGACTGCAGCGGACCGGCAGGCCGGTGTGCAGGCCGACACCTTCTAGGGAAATAGAGCTGGCCAAGGTGCGCTGTTGACTTCTCATGGGGCTCCTGCCGCAAGACGCTCTTGGCCCTGGTCGAAAACCCGGTAGTACAGCTCCCGGTAGCCCACGCGCAGCCTGCTGCTGGCGTCTGCCAATCTGGCTTTGCGACTGCGAGTGCCGTAGGCGCTGAACACCTCGTAGCTATCTCCCTCGAAGAAGAAGGAGGAGACATCGGACACCTCTTCGCCTCCCAGCAACTGCCAACGCCCTCCCTGGAATCGCAGCCGGTAGCGGGCCCTGTCGAAGCTGCCAGAGGGACGGTCGATAGTGGCGTCGATCCTGCCCTCGTACTCCGGGGGCTCGGCTCCTGCTATGGGATGTACCTCGACGGAAATATCGCGGTAGCGGCAATTGGGGCGGTTGCAAAGGCGAATTGAGCGCATCGCCTCGGCAATGGCTTCCAACCGCTGTCGCGCCTCCGCTAGAGAAACCCCCTGGGCTGGCTCTAAGGTGGAGGACAGTCTTTCCGGCGCAGCCAGCCCCGCCGATCCCCAGCAAAGCCCC
The DNA here is from genome assembly GCF_047461675.1 of Synechococcus sp. R70.1. Classification (NCBI taxonomy): domain Bacteria; kingdom Bacillati; phylum Cyanobacteriota; class Cyanophyceae; order Synechococcales; family Synechococcaceae; genus Synechococcus; species Synechococcus sp. R70.1. Next base: position 39,361 of record NZ_JANSHR010000026.1, on the reverse strand, counting down.
AGCAGCACAAAACACAGCAGGCCTAGCCAGCAGCGGTAAGCAGATCCCATAGGGCTAGTTGTGGCAGGATCTAGTTCCTCTACTCTATCCGTAACCCCAGGCGATGCAGACACCCTCCCCCAGGGTTCAGGAGCAATTGGCCCAGGTGCGGATTGTCCTGGTGCGACCAGTGGGGCCGCGCAACCTGGGCGCCATTGCCCGCGTGATGAAAAACATGGGCCTGCAGCAGTGGGTCTTGGTGGATCCCCGCTGCGATCCCCTTGATCCCGAAGCAGTTACCATGGCTGTGCATGGCGCCGACTTGCTCCGCCAAGCCCGGCAAGTGCCAACTCTGGCGGAGGCCCTCCAGGGATGTGTCCAGGTCTTCGGGACTGCAGGCCGCCGCGAGCCCTACCCCCCCGAGTGGCAAGTTCAATCTCCCCGCCAAGCCTTTCCCGAGCTACTGGCCGCCGGTCCTGTGGCTTTGGTGTTTGGCCCTGAAGATCAGGGCTTGAGCAACGAAGAGCTGGCCCTCTGCCATCGCCAAATCCAGATCCCCACCGATCCGGCCTACCCTTCCCTCAACCTGGCTCAGGCGGTGGGCATCTGCTGCTACGAGCTGCGCACCCTCCTTTGCCCAGATCCGCCGCTTCCGCCTAGCCCTGGCCTCTCCAAGCCAGCTCCCTTCGAATTGCTGGAGGGCTTTTTCGGCCAGCTGGAGGCGCTGCTATTGCAAATTGGCTACCTGTATCCCCACACGGCCCGCCGCAAGATGCTCAAGCTGCGCGCCCTCTTTCACCGCGCCGGCTTGACCGTGTCCGAGGTGGCCTTGCTGCGCGGGATCTTGCGACAACTGCAATGGAGCCAAACGGCCTGGCGTCGAAACCTCCCCCAAGACGATTAATGCGGGGGTTTGGATCCCATAGGGGCGGGCAGGCAGTACACTCTGGCGGCTCCTCCCGGTTGCAAAGCCGTACGTAGCCCCAACCCCAGACCATTCGCCAGCATCCTGAACCGCCAGGGTTGCAACTTGCAAAGACTGGCTGGTGAGGGGCAGAAGCTTTTGTTATCCTGGCGCTTAGGTTCTCCCGTCGGCAGGGGGAAGGCGGCAAACTTTTCCTGGCACGGGAGGCGAGCAGGGTCTCTAGCTTGCCGTGTCAGGCGGGCTTGCTTCTAGTGGCAGGATCGGAGAGAGGGTGGGATCCAATGTTTACGTGGCTCTGGACAAGGCACTTTTCTCGGTTGAACCAGAGGCTGCAAAGCTTGGAGGTGGCCCGTGAGGAAAACCTTCTGTCCCCTGATCTCAGCGCCCAAACCCTGCAGGTAGCCCCCGATTTTTGGGAGCGGCAGCACCAGGCTTTTGTCTACGTAGATAAGCAGATCCGCAAGCTCAGCCGTCGCAGCAAAATCTGGGGTGGCCTGGCGCTGCTGGCGATTTTGGCCGATGCTGCCCTGGTGGTTGCCGGCCTAACCCTGTTCCAGTCTTGGCAACAGCTGCAGGCCAACCAAAACCTTGCCCGCATCGTTGAGCAGGCCTCAGCTGCCGATCCGGTGCAGCAGGCTTTTGACAACCTGTTGGCTCAACTGCCGCACCTGAACGGGGTGGAGCGGTATCGTGCCCTGGAGGCTCTGCAGGCTCTCTCGGCTATTGCCCCGGTAGATCAGGGTTCTGGATACGAGCCTAGCTTGGCGGCAACTCCTCTGGAGGCCCAAGTGCAAACGATCTACCGTCTAGGGCAGATGCGGGCGGTTGAGGCGGTGCCGGCTTTGCTGACCAAGCTTGCGGATAGGGAGCCGGCAGTGCGGGAGGCGGCAGCTCGTGCCCTTGGTCAGATTGGGGATCCGCGCGCCCTTCGGCCTTTGCACGAGCTCCTGGCCCATGAGACGGATGAGCTGGTCCAGGAGGCAGCCATTGCCTCCATTGCCCAACTGCTGCGGTAAAAAGCAGGTCAAACTGGCATTGACCCGGGCGTGGGGATGAAAAGCCGCAGGTTTAGCAGAGTAAGCAAGCTGGTAGGGATCCTGTGTTGGGTATGGGCAGCGGCTGGGCCAGTTTGGGCGCAGGATCCCTTCCGCAGTGGGGCCAATGCCCGCCCCATCAAGCCAGAGGTGGCTAGTGCCTTTGAGGAGTTCTTCTGCGCAGGCCGCTACACGCAGAGCCGGGAGAAGCTAGAGAAGGCTAGACAAGCTTCTCCCCAGGAGCCGATGGTCTACGCCCTGCTGGCGGCGCTGGCCTACCAGGAGGGGGATCTGGATGCTTTTGCCCAGTTAGCCACCCAAACCCGCCAGGTGGCCGCCGAGCTGAAGAAGACGGATCCCTTGCGCGGCAACCTGTACGAGGGCGTGGGCTATGGGTTGGAAGCGGCCAACATTGTGGTGCGGGAAGGGGTAGTGCTCGGCTTGCCTAAGGCGTTGCCCACTCTCAACCAATTGTTTGCGTCCATTCGCGCCGCCCAGGCAGTAGACAGCAGCGACCCGGAGCTCAATCTTCTCAACGGCTATATCGACTTGCTGCTAACCTATCGGGAGAAGGCTTTGAACCAATTTCGCCTAGCAGCGCCTGAGTATTTGTCCTACCGCGGCCAAGCGCTGGCCTACCGGGATATGCAGCGCCATGACGAAGCGCTGGCGGCAGTGGAGCGGGCAATTGCTGTTTCCTGCAACAACCCCGAACTTTACTACCTCAAGGCGCAAATCCTGGTTGCCAAGGGTCAAGACCGGGAGGCGGTTCCCCTTTTCGACCAGGCTTTGCAGGCCTCTAGCCAGTTGCCGAAAGCCTTGGTGGAGCAGATCCAGATGGAGCGGGATCGCGCCGCCCAGCGCAGTGGGCTGACTGTCCAGTTGCCTACACCGACTCCCTCTCCCTAAACCGATGGGCCTGCGCATCAGTGGCAAACGGACGCTGCAAACCCCTGCTGGCCGGGGAACTCGGCCCACCCCTGGGCGGGTGAGGCAAGCCCTGTTCAACATCTTGCGAGGGCAGGTGAAGGGCTGTCGCTGGCTGGATCTCTGCTGTGGAGCCGGCACGGTAGGGGCAGAAGCCTTGTGCCATGGGGCAGCCTTCGTGGCCGGCATTGAGATCGCTGCGCCGGCCTGTCGCCTCATCCAGGCCAACTGGGCAAAGGTAGCTCAGCCGGGACAATCTTTCCAGGTGATTCAGGGGGATGCCCGCAAGCTGCTCAGCCGCGGCCTGGGTTTGGATCCTTTCGATTACGTCTATTTTGATCCCCCCCATGACGCCGGTCTGTACGCCCCGCTTCTGCCGCTGATCCCGCCCTTGCTCAAGCCAGGTGGAACCTTGATTGTCGAGCATCGCAGCGGCCAAAAGCTGCCAGAGCAGGTGGGATCTCTCCTGCGCGTCGACCAGCGGGCTTATGGGCAAACGGCGCTGGCTTTCTACCGCAATCTGGAAGAAAAGCCCTAGGGAAAAGGAGTGCTAACAAAGCCAATTTCCAGCAGCTGCTGGTAGGCCTGGGTGCCTAGCTCCCGGGTTGGGGTTTGGCTTTTGATGACCTGGATCAACCAGCCCACGGCCTCCTCAGGGCGCCCGGCAGCCCGATAGACCACGGCCAGGTCGTAGGCGGCCTGATCCCGAGCCTGGGCGGCAACGCGGGCCAGCTCTCGCTGCTCTTCGGAGATGCGGTTTTGGATCCCGGCAAAAGCTCGGGAGAGATCCTGGTGGTAGTTGGAGCGCTGGTTGTAGGCGTTAAACACCTGCTGCAGGAGCTCGATGGCTCGGTCGTAGTTTTGGGCCTGAATGGCAGCGTCGGCCTCAGCAGCCAACTGTTCAGCTCGCAACGCGCTGAGAGCGCTGCTGGGTTGTTCTAGGGCCCGAAACTGCTGGGGATTGGGAATAAGCTGCTGGCGGGCGGGCACTTCTTGAGCCGTAGCCCAAAGACCTGAACCGACACCCAGCACTAGGCCAAGCAACAAGCCAAAGGCCAGCTGTACCCAAGAACGGGGCAGGAAGGCAAGGCCACGAGCAGCAGTTCGACCACCAGTAGGAGGCCGTCGAAACATTGGCAAGTACCCCTCAAAACCTTGCTAACCCGTTCCACTCTACCTCACTCCGCGGGGCTTTGCTGCAGCTCAGGGATCCCCTCCCCTAGCGGTTGCTGAGGAGGCAACTGTTCAGACGGCGGGGAAGCCGGTTGAGCCTGGGAGGGAATTGTTTCTGGCAGCAGGGGCAAGTTCATAATCCGCTCGTACAGGCGCAGGTACTGCAAAGCCGAGCGGTGCCAACTGAAATCGCTGGCCATGCCTCGCTTTTGCAGCGCTTGCCAAGTCTCCTTGTGCTGAAACGCCTCCCAAGCCCGCGCTAGACAAGTGTAGAAGTCCAGAGCCTCGTAGCGGTCAAAGCAGTAGCCGGTGCCGATCCCTTTGCTGGGAATATGGTGGCTGACCGTATCCACCAGTCCCCCTGTACGGCGGACAATGGGCACACAGCCGTAGCGCATGGCAATCATCTGGCTAATGCCGCAGGGCTCAAAGCGGCTGGGCATTAAGAAAACATCTGCCCCCCCATAGATTAACTGGGCCAGTTGCGGCTGATAGCCCTGCTGATAGGACATTCGGCCTGGGTGCCGCTGGGCCATTTCCCGGAGCCGCTCTTCGTAGTGGGCTTCGCCGCTGCCCAGCAAGACAAATTGCGAGTCACTGTAGGCCAGAAAGCGCTCCACGGTTTGAATGACCAAGTCAATCCCCTTTTGTTCCACCAAACGGGTCACCATGCCCATTAGAAAGACGTCGGGGTTGACGGTCAAACCCAGGCGGGTCTGCAGCACGGCCTTGTTCACCGCTCGACCGCTGAGGTCGTCGATGCTGAAGTTGGCGGCTAGATGGGGATCCGTGCGGGGATCGAACTTCTCGGTGTCGATCCCGTTCAAGATCCCCCACAGGCGTTCTCCTTTCCAAGCCAGCAGATCCTGGAGGCCCTCTCCATAGAGACTGGTGCGGATCTCCAGGGCGTAGGTGGGCGAAACGGTGGTTACCTGGTCGGCGTAGAGGATTCCGGCGGCCATAGTGTTGTGGGCGGAAAAATACCAGGGCAGCCAGGTCATGCGTTCCAGTTGCCAGCGCCACGGTCCCTGATAGGCCAGGTTGTGAATGGTAAAGACGGTGCCGATATCGGGAGCCTGGTGCATCCAGGCCGGGATCATGCCGGTGTGCCAATCGTGGCAGTGGATGATGTTGGGCCTCCAGGGGTAATAGGTCCAGGCAAATTCGGCCACAGCATTGGCAAAAAACGTAAAGCGCCAAAACTCGTCCTCGCCGTCGTAGATGCGGTGGGGGGCAAAGCAGTAGTGGCTGACCAGGTAAAGGGGGACATCGGTGCCGGGTAAAACGCTTTCGTAGATATCGGCCACCTGGCCCATAATCTGCTTTGACCAGATGGGATCTTTGGAGCGGGGGTATTGCCCCGGCTCTGGGCCAAATTGGTCCCACAAAAATCCGTACAGGGGCATGATAATGCGCACGTCCTGCCCCAGCTGGCGCAAAACAACAGGCAGGGATCCCACCACATCCCCCATCCCCCCCACCTTTGCCAAGGGCGCTGCTTCCGCTGCTGCAAACAAAATCCTGGCCTGTACCACCCTGCCCTCCCTGCTGCAATACCAGACCCTCCCCCTCCTATTTTTGGGGGTTTTGCTACGGGTTGCAGGGCGGCTGCTCTCGCAGGCGGGCGCAAATGGCCTGCCAAACCTGCTGGACCAACTGGGACAGGCTGGTTTCTGAGTGGATGGGCACCCGCACATCGGCCTGGGCGTAGAAGGGTTCTCGTTCCCGCATGAGCCTCTGCAGAGCAGCTTGGGGATCGGGAGCTTGCAGGAGGGGACGTTGGCCAGGATCCCGGCTCAGCCGCTGCCAAATGAGCTCAGGGGCCACATCCAGCCAGACGGTGAGGCCGTGGTGCAGGTAGCTCCAATTTTTGGGCCGCAGCACAATGCCGCCGCCGGTGGCAATAACCAGGCGAGTGTAGCCGCTCAGTTGCGCCAACACCTGGGTCTCCAGCTCCCGGAAGTGGGCTTCTCCCTGCTCGGCAAAGATCTGGGCAATAGAACAGCCGGCTACCTGCTCCACCAGAGCATCGGTATCAAAGAAGGGACGGCGCAACTGGGCTGCCAGCTCAGCTCCCAGGGTGGACTTGCCGCTGCCCATCATGCCAATCAAATAGACAGTGACGCCGCGCAGGCGTTCGGCTTCTTGGGGAGGGATCATGGGGGCAAGGACTCCGTCCCGCTACGCGAACGGCTGGGATTAGACGTAGCCGTGCTCGGCTAGAAACTCCAGGGAGAGGCTGCTCTCCGGCGGGGCCAGGCCCAGGAATTTTTCCACATATTTGCCCAGGAGATCTGCCTCCACGTTTACCGGATCCCCTACTTGCAGCAGGGAAAGGTTGGTCTGGCGGTAGGTGTGCGGGATCACCGCCACCTTAAACCAACACCCCCCTTGGCGGATCTCGGCAATGGTCAGGCTGACACCGTTCACCGCCACACTGCCCTTGGGCACGATGTAGCGGCCGATGGCCGCCGGCACCTCGAAGCTCAGCTCCCAGGCGTTGCCGGTGGCTGCTTGTTCGCAGAGGTGCCCCACTCCGTCGATATGGCCGCTGACGAAATGCCCCCCTAACTTGTCCCCCAGCCGCAGCGCCGGTTCCAGGTTGACTGGGCGTGGCCCTGGGGATCCGCAGCCCCAGGTCGAGCGGCGCAGGGTTTCCGGCGAGACATCTGCCAAAAAGCCATCGGGCAGGATCTCCACCACTGTCAGGCAGAGGCCATCCACCGCCACGCTATCCCCACAGGCTAACTGCGGCTGCAGCTTTGGGCAGGTAACCCGTACCTGCGAAGACGAGATCAACTGAGCTGTACCCAAACTGCGCACTAGACCCGTAAACATGCTTCGTCTTCCTTGGCCTGCTTGCTAAGCCTTGGCCTGATCCCCAAAGGGGGAAAGGGATCCCAGCCATAAGCTGGGCGAGTTGGTTTGGGCTCCTCGGAGAGAGCGGGAGGTGGGATCTTGGGCCTGGGCCAGGAGCCGCTCCACCTCGGCAGTGAGCTGGCTTTCGCTAAAAGGCTTGGTCAGGTAGCCGGTTGCGCCCGACCACTTGCCGCGGATGCGATCCAGCAAGCTGTCCCGCGAGGTAACCATCAGGATAGGGAGAGACTTGAACGCTTCCAGGCTGCGCACGATGCGGCAGAGCTCTATGCCGTCGTTCGCGTTAGCGGTGCGGAGCACATTCCGGGGCATGGCGATCGCGTTAGCGGTGCGGAGCACATTGTCCATCAATAGCAGGTGAGGCCGGTGCTGGAACAGGAGGGGGAGCACCTCGGCGGGGTTGCCCGTTGTAATCACGCGTTCGCGTTAGCGGTGCGGAGCACATTACTGGGATAGGTACTGCCGCAGGATCTCCTGCATCACGACGCTGTCGTCTACGGCCAAGAGGGTTATGGAAGTGCGGCGCTGGGGTTGCCGCAATTCGGGGGGCGTTTGCAGGCTCACCAGACCTTTTTTGGCCCAAGCGGCAAAGAGGCTAGCTACCTCCAGCCGATCGCGTGAGCGGTGCGGAGCACATTTCCCGACAGAGCTTTTGGGCAATGGCCTCCAGCGACTGGCCATCTTTGGTGAGAGCATGGAGCTTCTGGCGCTGTTCGTCGCTAAGGCGATAGCGGTTGACCCGTTCGCGTGAGCGGTGCGGAGCACACTCGAACAGGTAGCGGTCAAAATCGGTAAGCAGGTTCAGCCAGAGGGCATCTTCCAGCTCGCCTGGCTTTATCAAGCCCAGCTCGGTCATCATCTCCAGCAACTCCGGCAGGGAGTTGTCTGGGAGCAGCCGCTGCTGCAGCACACGGATAACCCGCTGGGGCCAGTCCAGGTTGAGGCGGGGGATAAAGCGCGATAGCCGTCGCAGTAGGATCGGGGCATTGAGGGGCTGATCGGCGGAAAAAAGCAGCCGGCCGTGGTAGTAGGTCAGCACCCAAGGCTCTGTGCCCTCGGCGGGATCCTCGCCCCTAAGGTGAAGGTGGAGATAGCCAGTGGTAAACCGCCGACCTTGCTGCCGGAGCAGAGGCGCCAGTTCCGCCGCTGCAAAGAGAAAATGGGACATGGGAAACCCTCCGGCCTAGCCTCTTCAGGCTACCTAAGCAGCGACTACGTCAGCTACTCACCTCAGTTGAAGAGAGAGCCTTAGTTTGCGGCTGCTTTATCCCATTATCTCCCCTTCATCAAACCATTAACCTGGCCACACCCTCCCCCTGCCGGGACAGCAGTTCCCCCTTTCGGGGCCCGGGCTAGGCTTGCCTTGGCTACAAGTCTAGAGCCTCCCGCTGGGCCTGGAGCAATTTCTGGATGCCGGCCTGGGCCAGGTCTAGCATTTGCAACAGTTGCGAGCGGTCAAAGCATCCGGCTTCGGCGGTACCCTGGATCTCAATTAAGGCTCCCTGCTCGTTCATGACCACGTTCAGGTCCACTTCGGCTTGGCTGTCCTCCTCGTAGCAGAGATCCAGCAGCACCTCGCCTTGCACAATTCCCACCGAAAGGGCTGCCACTTGCTGTTGCAAAGGGGATCCCTGCGCCGGATCCAGCAGTCCCTGCTTGTAGAGCCAGGTGATGGCATCGTGCAGGGCCACGTATCCACCGGTAATTGCGGCGGTGCGGGTGCTGCCATCGGCTTGCAACACATCGGCATCGATGGTGATGGTGCGGGATCCCAGCTTCCGGAGATCCAAAGCTGCGCGCAGACTGCGCCCAATTAGCCGCTGGATCTCAGCGGTGCGGCCGGAGACCTTGAGCGTCTCCCGCGGCTGGCGCTGTTGGGTGGCGGTGGGCAGCATGCGGTACTCTGCGGTCAGCCAGCCTTGGCCGGTGTTTTGTAAAAAAGGGGGGACTTCTTCGGCCACGGTGGCGGTGCAGAGAACATGGGTATCGCCAAGCTTAACCAACACCGAGCCGTGGGCGTAGCGGGTGAAGTGGCGCTGGAAGGAAACCGGGCGCAATTGGGTAGGGGTGCGGCCATCAGGGCGTTGCCAGCTCATGGGCGATTCAAATCCCTCGCATTGTCGTTCAGGTTCACCCACGGCAGCTTCTCCAAAAGGGCTGCCAGCGCCTTGGAAGACAGGCAGCGGGAGAGCTGCTGTTGTAGGCCAATAGGCAGGTTACAGTGTAAAGAAGTTCTTAGCCAACTTTTCCTACTGTTGCAGCAAGTTCTGGAACAAAAGGTGTCCTGCAGGGCAGGACCCAGCCAGCAAGAAGACACAGACGTCATGATCCTCCTCTTCCTGCAGCGTTTACGTCAGTCGGCGCTCGACCCCCTCCAGGAGATCCGCTGGACGCCGGAACTGTTTGGGATCCTGCTGGTGTATTTTGTGCAGGGGGCAGTGGGGCTGGCACGGCTAGCCACCAGCTTTTACTTGAAGGATAACCTGGGCCTCGGCCCAACACAGGCAGCGGCGTTGATGGGCCTGGCTGTAATCCCCTGGACTGTCAAGCCTCTTTATGGACTCCTATCGGATACGCTGCCGCTAGCAGGCTACCGGCGCCGCCCTTACCTCCTGCTGGCAGGGCTGTTGGGATGTGGGGCCTGGCTGGGGATGGCTCTGGGGGCGCCGACGGCTGAGCTGGCCCTGCTTTGGATGGTTTTGGCATCCCTGGCGGTAGCCGTGGGGGATGTCATTGTCGATTCGCTGGTGGTGGAGCGGGTGCAGGGCAGTGACTGGGCGGGAACGGGCACGCTGCAGTCTCTAACGTGGGGGGCCACAGCTCTGGGATCCCTGCTCACGGCCTATGCCGGGGGGGCGCTCTTGGCTCACTATCCTCCCCAGGTGGTGTTTGGGCTAACAGCCCTGCTGCCCATGCTGATTGCCCTGGCTGCTTGGGTCATTGAGGATCAGCCCGTGGCTAGCGCCTTGGGCTGGGATCCCCTGCAGCAACAGGTAGCTCGGGTGTGGCAAGCCCTGCGGCAGCCCAGCGTTTTCCTGCCGCTGCTGTTTGTGTTTGTCTGGCAGGCAACTCCCAGTGCCGACGTAGCGCTGTTTTACTTTGTTACCAACGATCTCGGCTTTGGTCCGGAGTTTTTGGGCCAGGTGCGGCTAGTGACTAGCGTTGCCAGCTTGGTAGGGGTGGGAATCTTTCAGGTGTATCTGCGGCACATCCCCCTGCGCCCCCTCTTTGGCTGGATGACGGTCATTTCCGCAGCTCTAGGCCTGACCAGCCTGATCTTGGTCTATCACCTCAACCGCGCTTGGGGCCTCGACGACCACTGGTTTAGCCTCGGGGATAGCCTGGTGCTGACAGTAGCGGGGCAAATTGCCTTTATGCCGGTGCTGGTTCTGGCCGCCCGCCTTTGCCCGCCAGGGATCGAGGCCACCTTTTTTGCCCTGCTCATGTCGGCCTTTAATTTGGCGGGGTTCCTCTCGCAGGAGCTGGGATCCCTGCTCATGCACGCTCTAGGGGTAACCGAAAGCAATTTCAGCCACCTGGGGCTGCTTTTGGTGATCACAAACCTCTCCACCCTCTTGCCCTTGCCCTTGTTGGGTTGGCTGCCCGCCGAGAGGATAACTCCCAGCCCAGCAGAGTTGGAGGCGGAAGCTCAGGCTTCGCTGCAGTCCTTCTTGCAGGGAGCAGAAGCAGCCGCTAGGAGAGAGGCAATCCCTTTGGGAGAGACGGACATAACCTACTCCTAAGGGGCCGGCGGCCAGTAGATAGCGTTGGCTTCCTCCTGCTTGAGCGCAGGCTATCAAGTGTATTGGCTAATGTCTTCCCCAGCTTCTGCCAGGAAGGAGAGGGCGCGGCAGCGCAAGGCCACCACCTGGTCGTAGAGGGGGTTAAGCTTGCACATGGGGGGAATGTGCAGCACCTTGCGGCCAAACAACACCACATCCCGCTCAAAGGGGCAGTGGGCAGGGATCATACGGCATAAGAAGCGGGCTACCCTCACGTCGCGGACTTGGATGCTGTCCAGCCACTTGCGCAAGGGAGCCAAAAGGTCGGTATAGCCGCTTTCAGGCTGGGCTTTTGCCGGCGATGGCGAGGTGGCCCTCTTGTCGACCAGCGTAGCCTTGAGCAGATGGAGCTGGGGAAGCTCCAGCCCAAAGGCAGTGGCCAATTGGTGCAACAAGCGATCTTCCGGCTCGGAATATACTCCATCGGCAACGGCTGTCATCACCGCCGTGCGCAGGAAATCTTCCCGCAACTCCGGCTGCAACTGGGCCGCCAGCTCTTCGGGGGAGAGGGGAGCGAGATCTTTCCCCTCTTCTTCGGGCCAGTCGGAGCGGATGAGATCTTCGATGAGTCGTTGCTCTTCGGGGCTGTATTCTCCATCAGCCCAGGCAATGCCAAGCAGCCCTCGTAGCCATAGTTCCGCCTGCTGGGGTGAGCACTCCCTAGCAGAAGTAGGCGTGGAATCGCTAGACATGACAGAGCTCCACAAGAAGCCACCGCCATTTTAAAGAGCTAGGCTGGAGGTTGAAGTCTGTGCAACCTCTTTTTGTTCATGACGGATCCTCTTCCACCCCTAGCTGCCCAGGTTGAACCCAGCCCAGGGAGCGCTGAAGAGCCCAACCCGGATCTCCTAACTGCTGCCTACGACTACTTCCTACCTCCTGAGCGGATCGCGCAGAGGCCGGTGGAGCCCCGGGATCAGGCGCGAATGCTGGTGGTGTACCCAGATAGGCACGAGCACCGCCGCTTCTGCGACCTCCCCGACTACCTGCAGAGCGGGGATCTGCTGGTTCTCAACGACACCAAGGTCATCCCGGCCCGGCTGTGGGGAGCCAAGATCTTGCCAGGAAAGGACGCTTTTGGGGCGCGGGTAGAGGTTTTGCTGCTCGAGCCAGAGCAGCCCGGGATCCCAGGCAACACCTCCCCTCAGCAGCAGATCTGGCGGGTCTTGGTCAGGCCGGGCAAACGGGTCAAGGTGGGGGATCAAATCCGGTTTTGGGATCCCCAGGGCCTGCCGGCTGAGCTGACGGCCACAGTGCTGGCGGTGGACGCGGAGACCGGCGGACGGGTGGTGCAGTTTGCATGGGAAGGGGCGGATGCCTTTGAGCAGATCCTGGAGCGGGTGGGGCGGATCCCGCTTCCTCCCTATCTGGAAGCTGCCCGTGCCCTTGACCCGACAAGTGCGGGAGTCCGACCTGAAGACTATCAAACCGTCTGGGCCAGACACCCCGGCTCGGTGGCTGCCCCCACCGCAGGCCTGCATTTTACCCCTCAGCTTTTGGAGCGGTTGGCCCAGAAGGGGGTCCAAACTGCCTACATCACCTTGAACATTGGGCTGGGTACCTTCCGCCCGGTAGAGGCAGAGCGAGTAACCGACCACCGCTTGCACAGCGAGTGGCTCAAGGTGCCGGCAGAAACGGTGGACACTATTCGCGAAACCCAAGCCCAGGGAAGGCGGGTGATTGCGGTGGGAACAACGGTGGTGCGGGCCCTAGAGACGGCAGCCCTCTCCGGCGCCCTACAACCCTGGCAGGGAAAGAGCGACCTCTTCATCTACCCCGGCTACTCCTGGCGGGTGGTGCAGGGGCTGATCACCAACTTTCATCTGCCCCGCTCCAGCCTGATGATGCTGGTGGCAGCCTTGATCGGGCGACAGCGCTTGCTGGATCTCTACCAGGAGGCCATCGAGCAGGGCTATCGGTTCTATTCCTTTGGGGACGGCATGCTGATCCTGCCCTAGGGGGATTCTTACCCTTTTGCCAAGGGCTTGGCAGGAAGGTCAGCAGGACGGTCTTGGCCAGTGGCAAACCAAGTTTGGAGGCGCTCCCATTCCACGTGGGGGTAGCCATCCACTGCCCAATTGGCCCGCCGCTGCAGCATGTGCAGAGGAAAGAAAGTGGCCAAAGCCAACACCGGGATCCCTTGCGAGCGAGCCGCTTGAATGCCGGCGTAGGTGGCTTCAAAACTCAGGCACTCCTGAGGGGAGAGCCCCATCCGCTCTAGGAGCAGACGGTGCAACTGAGGATCCCCTGCCTCGCCGGTTACGCGGTAGCGGAAGTCATGAGTCAGCCGCGCCAGAGCTGGACAGGGGAAGCGCTCCAGAAAAGCCTCCACCTCGATAGCGGCGTGACCACTCAAGAGGCCCACCTTGAGCCGTAGCTGCTCCAGCTTCTCCAAGGCCTCCGCCAAGCCGGGAACCAGAAGAGATCCCTTTTGCTCCTGCAACGCCTGCCGGTAGTAAAGGGCCTTGCGCTGCAAAAGTCCTTCTTGCTGCCTGGGGCTGAGCACCCGTCCCTGGGCTTGCCAAAGGGCAAGGAGACTCTCCCGATCCGGTTGGCCCAGATGGTGTAGCCGATAGAGCTCTTTTTGCGCCGGGGATCCCAGATCCCAGGGGCGCAGGTTCTCCTCCAGCAACACTTGGTTGATGGCGTAGAGGTGCAGCTCCTCGTCGTCAGCCACCACGCCGCTCCAGGTTAGGATTACCCCTTGCAGCGTCATGCGAGGTCCTATTTCAGATTCTCCGGACAATTCTGAGAAGCTGGGATCCCTGGGCGGGTAGGAGGAGCCATAAAGCTGGGGGGAAGGGGTTCGGGGACGTGCCTTTGCAGGATCTCGTCGATGGCCTGCATTGCCTCCGCCTCCAGCGACCAGCCCCAAACTCCGGCTAGGTCATCCAGCTGCTGGCGCTTGCGCGCTCCCCATAGGATTGCACTCACCCCCGGCTGATCCAAGAGCCAGCGCACCGCCAACTGGGGCAGCGTTTTGCCGTAGCGCTCCCGCGCCAGCCGGCTCAGCTCTTCTGCCGCTTGCAGGTACTGGGAGTAGCGAGGCTCTGCAAACTTGGGATCGATGCCGCCGCGCAGATCTCCAGGCGGAAACTTGGTTTGCGGAGTCAGCCTTCCCCCCAACAGCCCCCGGCAGAGGGGACTGTAGATTAGCGTGGCAATGCTGTTGGCCTGGCAGTAGGGCAGGACATCTGCTTCGATCTGGCGCTCAAACAGGTTATAGGGCGGCTGGGCCGTGTGCAGGGGAGCCACCTGGCGGAAGCGCTCCATCTGCTCCGGAGAAAAGTTGCTCACCCCAATGGCGCGGATCTTTCCTTCCTGGAGTAGGCGGCCGAAAAAGGCAGCGGTCTCCTCCAGAGGCTCCAAGGGATCCGGCCAATGCACCTGGTAGATGTCGATCACATCCGTCTGCAGGCGGCGGAGGGAGTTTTCCAGATCCTGAGCCAGCCAACTGAGGCTGCAGTTGCGCACCACCTTGCCGTTAGTCCACTGCAGGCCGGCCTTGGTGGCAATGACTACGCGATCCCGACAGCCGGCATCCCGGATGGCCCGTCCCAAGAGCTCTTCCGAAAGGCCGCGGCCATAGGCCGGAGCCGTGTCAAAGAGCGTAATGCCCAGGTCAATAGCCTTGCGGAGGGTGGCATACGCTTCCTGGGGATCCGCTGGCCCCCACCAATCCCCGGTCATGCTCCAGGTGCCCAGCCCCACGCGGCTAAGTTTTAGCCCCGTCTCGGCAAGCGTAACAAACTCCATGGCAACGTCTGCAAACAGGATCCCGTTTCAGGATGCTAACAGGCGCCGGGGGAGGACAAAGCCCCTTGCGCAGACAACCCACGCGCCTAGCTGCTGGTGGAAAAAGAGGGCGGGCTTTTGCCTCTGCTTTCCCGACTAGCGGCCTAGTAGAGTGAGGATTGAAAAATTCACACCCCAAAACTTTTGAGGAATGGTTCCATGAAGTCCATTTTCCCTCTCTGTCTGGCCGGCTCCCTGAGCGGCGTTTTGTTCTGGGGATCCTTGCTGCCCGTTCGGGCGCAGGGGATCACCCCGCTTTTCCCAGAAACTCCACTGCCCCCTAGCCAAGATATTCCCACCTTGCCCATCGTGCCGGATCCCCGGCCTGTGCCGCCCACACCTGCCCCGCGACGACCGCTGCCCAGGGGGAGCTTTGAGGAAATTAGCCGCTACTTCCGCGATCTCAACCGGGCTAAGAACCTGGCTCGCCAAGCGGCCGAGATCGCCAACGGGGGCTTGCAGCGCTACCGTGCCGAGGCTTCCATGCACGGGGCAGCCATCGACGCGCCGTTTGAAGAGTTTGAAGACGCCTGGGTCTTCACCTTCCGCGGCGGCGAGCCCGGCTTTGTCCAACCCAGCATTGAAACCCAGGTGCGGGTGGATCGGCGCACCTTTCAGACCACCATCCTCTACAATGGCCCCATTCGCTCCCGGCGCTGAGGAAGCCCTGGGATCCCTGGCATAATCAAGAAAGGGCAAGGGTCGGGGCTATGGCCAAGTTTGTCTTCATCACCGGCGGGGTCGTCTCCAGCATTGGCAAAGGCATTGTAGCGGCTAGCCTGGGCCGTCTGCTCAAGTCCCGCAACTACACCGTGTCGATTTTGAAGCTGGATCCCTACATCAACGTGGATCCTGGCACGATGAGCCCCTACCAGCATGGGGAGGTGTTTGTTACCGACGATGGCGCCGAGACGGACTTGGACTTGGGCCACTATGAGCGCTTCACCGACACCAACATGTCCAAGCTCAACAACGTCACCACTGGCGCCATCTACCAAGCGGTGATCTCCAAGGAGCGGCGGGGCGACTACCAGGGCAGCACGGTGCAGGTAATCCCCCATGTAACCCAAGAGATCAAGGAGCGGATCCGGCGGGTGGCCCGCGAGACCAACCCCGACGTGGTGCTGGTAGAAGTGGGGGGCACGGTGGGGGATATCGAGTCTTTGCCCTTCTTGGAAGCCATCCGCCAGTTCCGCAAGGACGTGGGCCGCGCCAACGTGGCCTATGTGCATGTCACCCTGGTGCCTCTAATCAAGGCATCGGGAGAGATGAAAACTAAGCCTACCCAGCACTCGGTCAAGGAGCTGCGCTCGATTGGCATTCAGCCGGACGTGCTGGTGTGCCGCTGTGAACAACCCCTGCCGCGCGCCATCAAGGAGAAGATCTCCGAGTTCTGCGACGTGCCGGTGGAATGTGTCATCCAGGCGCAGGATGCTCCCAGCATCTACGACGTGCCCCTGATCCTGGAGCAGGAGGGCCTGGCCCAGCGAGTTTTGGAGATTCTCAACCTGGATCCACAGCAGCCGGATCTGCGCGAGTGGGAGCTCCTGGTACAGCGGCTGCACCACCCGCAAGAGCAGGTGGAGATCGCCATTGTCGGCAAATACGTGCGCCTGACAGACGCCTACCTCTCGGTAGCAGAAGCCCTGCGCCATGCCGGGCTGGCCCTCAATGCTGGCGTTACCTTGCGCTGGATCTCTTCTGAGGAAGTCGAGGAGCGGGGACCAGAAACTCTGCTAGCGGGGGTAGATGGCGTAGTGGTGCCAGGGGGGTTTGGCAACCGCGGCATCGAGGGCAAGGTGGTCACCATCCGCCACGTGCGGGAGCGGGGCATTCCCTTTCTGGGGCTGTGTTTGGGCATGCAGTGTGCGGTGATCGACTGGGGATGCCATATTGCCGGCCTGGAGCGGGCCAACAGCTATGAGTTCGATCCCGACACTCCTCATCCCGTCATCAGCTTGCTGCCGGAGCAGAAAGATGTGGAGCACTTGGGGGGAACCCTGCGCCTGGGCCTCTACCCCTGCCGCATTCTGCCCGACACCCTGGCAGCCAAGCTCTATGGTGAGTCAATTGTCTATGAGCGCCACCGCCATCGCTACGAGTTCAACAACGCTTACCGTAGCCTGTTCCTCGAGTCTGGCTACGTGATTAGCGGTGTTTCGCCCGACAACCGCCTGGTGGAGATCATCGAGCTGCCCAGCCACCCCTTTTTCATCGCCACCCAATTCCATCCCGAGTTTCGCTCCCGCCCCAACCGCCCGCATCCCCTCTTTTTGGGCCTGATTGAGGCTGCTCTGCGCCGCCGTTCCCAGCTTCAACCGCTGCAGTTGCAAAGTACAAGTTGATCCTAAGGGTTGTCGTCTCTAGCGCGCTGTGCCCCGCCACCGGAAAAAGTCGGATCTGCCCAGCAAAATCTGCCTCACCTGCGGCCGGCCTTTTACTTGGCGTAAGAAGTGGGCCAAGTGTTGGCCAGAGGTGAAGTATTGTTCAGAGCGGTGCCGCAACCATCGCCCTAAAGGCTCCCACTCTGCTCCCCCTGGAGACACTCGGGATGGATAATGTAGTCGTTGAGGCTGGGACATGGGTCTCAAACCCGGTGGCATCGACATGCGGTTTCTCAAGTGGCTGTTGCACAATCCTCATGAGACGGAGGAGGATCCCTTCCTTAGAGGTATTACCCGCATAGAAAGCTTGATCTCGAAGCTGCTTTCAATCCTCCTGATTGGGCTAGTTATAGTAGCAGTTGTCGATTTGGCCCGCTTCTTGGTGGCTGATCTGCTACGGGAGCCAACCGGGTTTTTCTCCACCACTTTGATTGAGATCTTCGGCCTCTTTTTGAATATCTTGATTGCCCTGGAGATTTTGGAGAACATTACTGCTTACCTGCAAAAGCAGGTTGTGCAAGTGGAGCTGGTCATTGTTACCTCTTTGATTGCGGTGGCGCGCAAGATCATCATTTTTGATTTCGAGAAGCTGGGGGGGTTGGATTTGATTGGCCTGGGGGCAGCAACTCTGGCTCTGTCGGTAAGTTACTGGCTGGTGCGACGCGCTAAGCCCCCATTCAAGTCCGGTCAAGACTAAGCTTGGATCGACGAGGGCTCTCCCAGGGTTGGTTCTCCCACATTTTTGCTTCCAGCCCAATAGTTGGGCAAAAGACCTACAACAGCCCGCGCCAGGGCTGCTTGGCCAAATCCTACACGGCTATGAGGGGAGCCACTGCCGGCACGATGGTTCTGGAGCTTTTCCTGCAAGAAGCTTCCCTTACTGTCAGCTTCGTCTTTTTGGGCCAACGCTCACTTCTACGATGGCTTCATCTTCCAGCGCGGGATTCGGGGCTTCATGGCCCAAGGCGGGGACCCCACAGGCACAAAGCGGGGTAGGAGGCTACCGCTTTCCCGATGAGCCGTTGCAACGTCCCTACCCCCGGGCGATCTTGGCGATGGCCAATGCCGGCCCTAACACCAAGGGCAGTCAGTGACTATTCCCTACCTCCCAACTCCACCATCTTCGGCCAACTGATCGCGGGAGAAGAGGTGTTGGATAAAATTGCCCCTGCACCAACTGGCCCGCAGGATTGCCCGCTAAACCCGGTGGAGATTCGGAATCCCATTAGCTTGAGCTAATCTCGTGGAACAGTTTGATTGATCCTTAGCTGGGTTTTTGCAACTTGCCTTGAGGGGGATCCCGTATGGAGTTCGCTAGCCCCCGGCGAATGTCCCCCCGCATTTTGGTTCTGGATTTTGATGGCGTGCTCTGCGATGGGCGGGCAGAGTACTTTGCCTCCTCCTGTCGTGTCTGTGCCCAGGTGTGGAGCCTGGCTCCTGCGCAATTGCAGCCGTTGCAGCCAGTCTTTGACCAGTTGCGCCCGCTAATCGAGACGGGTTGGGAGATGCCCCTGTTGCTCTGGGGGCTGCAGCAAGGGATCCCGGAAGACGCTTTGCGCCAAGACTGGCCCGGCTGGCGGCAGCGGTTGTTGCAGCAGGCGGGGGTTTCCGAGCGGGCTTTGTCCCAAGCGCTGGATGAGGTGCGAGATCGCTGGCTTGCAGAGGATCGGCAGGGGTGGCTGGAGCTGCACCGCTTCTATCCGGGGGTGACAGCCTGGATGCGCCAAGTACAGGCTGCCGGCGAGCCGCGCCTAGCCATTCTCAGTACCAAAGAGGGGCGCTTTATTCAGCAGCTTTTGCTCCGCGAAGGGATCCAACTGCCGCGCCACCGCATCCTGGGCAAGGAGGTGCGCGCTCCCAAGGCCGCCACCCTCCAGCGGCTGCTAACTGCAGCTCAGGTAGCGCCCGAGGAACTCTGGTTTGTCGAGGATCGCTTGCAGACGCTGCGCCAGGTGCAGAGCGTACCGGAGCTAGAGCCAGTGCTCCTGTTTTTGGCTGCCTGGGGCTACAACCTGCCGGAGGAGCGAGAAGAGGCCGCCCGGGATCCCCGCCTGCATCTCCTTAGCTTGGAACAGCTCTCCCAGCCTTTTGAGCAGTGGTTGATCCCGCCTCCTCCTTCCTCTGGTCTTGCCATCAGCCCAGCCGGCCCGCAAGACTTGAGTCGGGTTCAAGCTAGCCCTGACCGGAAACGCCCGGAAGCTGGCCTTGCCTCCCTGGTGCTGACCTTGGTGGAGCTGCTGCGCCAGTTGATGGAAGCTCAGGTGGTGCGGCAGATGGAGGCCAATCGCCTTTCGCCGGAGCAGATCGAGCGGGCCGGCAGCAGCCTGCAAGCCCTGCGGCAGCAAATTCGGCAACTCTGCGCCCTGCTGGAGATTGACCCGGCAGATCTCAATCTGGATTTAGGGGATCTGGGCACGCTTCTGCCCCGCCAGGGAGACTACTACCCCGGCCAGCCCGACGGCGAGGGATCCCTCTTGGAACTCTTGGATCGGCTGATCAACACCGGGATCGTCGTCGACGGCGAGCTCGACCTGGGCTTGGCGGACTTGAGTCTTATCCACGCCCGCCTGCAATTGGTGCTTACCTCCAGCGCCAAGCTTTCTTAGACCCAGGGAGTGTCGATGGAGACGATTGGGAGAAGAGATGCCAGAAGCAAGATGGGAAGGCCGGAAATCGCGGTATGCTGGCTTTGGATCCCATTAATCTCTCTTCACAGTTTTCTCCTATGGATGTTTTCGCCCCAACCGGAAACCTGCATGCCGGCGCGATTTGGCCGGAGGTGGTGGTCACCCTCACGCTGTTGCTCGTCCTGGCAGTGGATCTGGTGGGCGGGTCGGCAGCGCGCAGAAGTTTGCCAACTCTTTCCCTCTTGGGGTTGATGGGAGCCCTGGTGCCCCTGGTGCTGCAGTGGCAGCAGCCCCAGTTGGAGAGCTTCTTGGGCAGCTTTGCGGCGGATCCCGTGAGCATTCTCTTCCGTGGCCTGGTGGTGGTGACAGCAGCCCTGACGGTGATGATGGCGGAGCGCTACCTCAGCCAGGCAGGCACGCCCACGGGCGAGTTCTATGTGCTGCTCCTCACGGCCACCTTGGGGGGAATGTTCCTTGCGGGAGCGATGGATTTAATCATGGTGTTTGTCTCGCTGGAAACGCTGAGCATTGCCAGCTACCTCATGGCTGGCTACACGAAGCGAGATCCGCGCTCCTCTGAGGCTGCCCTGAAGTACCTGCTGACCGGCGCTAGCAGCACGGCCATCTTCCTCTACGGCATGTCGCTGCTCTATGGCCTGTCGGGGGGGCAAACCCAACTGCCGGCCATCGCGCCCCACCTGGCCAATGCTGGCCTAGCAGGGATCCTGGCCTTGGTGTTCTGCCTTGGGGGCATTGGCTTTAAGCTGGCGGCGGTGCCCTTCCACCAGTGGACTCCCGACGTCTACGAGGGATCCCCAACGCCGGTGGTGGCCTTTTTGTCGGTGGGATCCAAAGCAGCAGGCTTTGCCCTGGCCATTCGCTTTCTGGCTACCGTCTTCCCAGCCATGACGGAAGAGTGGCGGGCGGTGCTCTCAGTGCTGGCTATCTTGACCATGGTGCTGGGCAATGTGGTGGCCATTGCCCAAACCCGCCTCAAGCGCCTGCTGGCCTATTCCTCTATTGGGCAGGCGGGCTTTGTTTTGATTGGTTTGGTGGCAGGCACGGAAGCGGGCTACGCCAGCTTGATTTTTTACCTGATGGTTTATCTAGCCATGAACCTGGGCGCCTTTCTGTGCGTCACCCTGTTTAGCCTCAAGACCGGCACTGACGAAATCAACGAGTACAGTGGCCTTTACCAGAAGGATCCTTTCCTCACCCTTTGCCTTAGCATTTGTCTTCTCTCTCTGGGCGGGCTGCCGCCACTGGCCGGCTTTTTCGGCAAGCTCTATCTCTTCTGGGCTGGTTGGCAGGCAGGAGAATACACCCTGGTGCTGGTGGGCCTGGTTACTAGCGTCATCTCCATCTACTACTACGTGCGAGTGGTGAAAACCATGGTGGTGAAAGAGCCGCAGGAGATGTCGCTTTCGGTGCAAAACTACGCCGAGACCGACTGGCAGGCAGAGGGCATGCCGGCTCTGCGAGTGGGCATAGTGTTGACCCTCGTGGCCACCATCTTTGCTGGCATCCTCTCCAATCCACTGTTTACCCTCTCTGTTCAGGCAGTGGAGCGTAGCCCGTTTTTGGGGTTCCCGACAGCCCAGGCTTTTGCTCCCGAGGCAGCCAGCCCTGCAGCTTTGCCTAGCTACTCGGGCCGCAATTCCTAAAAATGCCCCCACCCCTCTCCCTGTAGGAGGGGGAATTAAGCGTTTCAGCCTTGCCCCGCCACCGTCTGCAACTGAGTCGAACCTCAAATACCCTCTAGGCTGACATTAAGAAAGCGGGCAATTTCGGCGGCTTGGTTTTCAATCTCGGCCAAAGAAGGCGGCTGCCCAACGCCGGTGAGGGGGATGTCACCGCGTCCTTTCACTCGCAAGTAGATAGCTCGGCGGGGGTTGAGGCCTTCTCGCAGCTCCACCCGCAGGCTTTGCACCTCGGCAAAGTCATACTCCAGACGAACTTCGCGGTTTTTGCCCGGAAAGCCCTGCCGCACCAGCGTTATCTTTTGGGTACGGCGGTTGAACTCGTTGTAGCCGCCCCCCAAGTTCCAGTACAGGCTCAGCCATTGGTACAACCCTGCCAGGAAGCCGAGCACGCCGTAGAAGAGCATGGCAATGCCCTGGGGAAGGAACACCAGGCTGGCGGGGTCGGAAAAGGGAAGCAAATTGCGGTGGAAATAGCTGGAAAGACCAGCCAGGGTAAAGCCCAGACCCCCTGCCGTCAGAACCACTGCCCAAAAGTAAACGCTGGGCCGCCGCGACCCAATGACGGTGTAGCGCAGCAGGTCTTCAGAGCGAATTTCGGGAACAGTTGCAGACACCGCCGGAATCCCTTTTTCCAAAGCTGGCTTCTCCCATTCTATTGGGCGGCTCGACCTCTTGCTGGGATCCCGCTACTTCAGGGTTGAGACTCGCGGGGCGTAACGATTTTCCCTACCCCTGGGGTAACTGCCGGAGGTTCAGCAGGGGAGGGTTCGGAAGTGGGGGAAGAGCTCGGTTCCGGCTCGGCTGGCAGGGGAGAGGATTCGACGGCAGGAGTTGGACTTGGGAGAGCCGAGAGCTGGGCTACGGCCTCTTGAGCCGTCCGCTCTCCAAAGGCAGACAGGGCAATTGCCACTTCCCCACGGCTAACTGGCTGGAGGGGGTTAAAGGTGCGGATGGGGCCGAAGGTGCGCAACACGGTGGAGGCATTCTCTAGGCTGCGATCTGCCACTAGGGGAGCAACAGCCTCGTCGGGGATCTGCGCCGCATCGGTAAAGCCCCAGCGCCCCTCCAGCTCTGCCCGAGATCCCTTGATCTGGCCGGGCGGCAAATCCAAAGGCACCTTCATGCGAATTAACTCGGCTCGCGACAGCAGGCTATTGGGGCGAAACTCGCGATTGGCACCCCCAGTAGCGATGCCGGCAGCTCCCAGGGCCTGGATGTAGCGAAAGTTGGGATCCTCCTCCGGTACATCCAAAAAAAGAGGGCGCTCCGAGGGGGATCCTATGCGGATTTGGCGGCTGGGCTCGTCAGCGTGAATGGCGTTGTTGGCTAGCACCAGCCAGCGGGCAAACTCTCCTCGACGCACGCTGCGCTGCGGCTGAAATTCGCTGCCAGCAATATCGGCAAAGATCCCCAGCCGATCCAGGTAATAGACCGACTGGGCCACCAGGGATCCGGGCTCCAGATCCGTGAAGCGGCTGCTGACTTGGCTTGGCAGAGGTGTCAAGGCAACAGGGGGAGGGGCAGAGGGTGAGGGGGACTCTGAGAGAGCCCTTGGCGTCGCCGGCTGCTCTGCAGAGGGAGGAACAGACAGATCCACCGGTCGCACCGCCCGTTCCAGTCGTTCTCCCCACTCCGTTCCCTGACAAGCTGACAGCAGTCCCAGCAGCAGGACAAAACTGCCACCCCTGAGCCAGGTGCTAGCCAGAGGCAGCAATTGCCTAGACCGCTTGGGATGGCCCTCTACTGAGCCCATTTGCGGCTAAACTCCTCCAGCACATCCAGTAGGTTCAGCAGGCTTTGCATGGGCAGCAGATCCACCAGAGGCAGCTCTTTGCGCCCGCCCCCCACCTTCACTGGGATCCCTTGCAGGATCTCCGTGACGGCATCCTCATCCACCTTGCCTGCCATCACCTGAGGGGCCAGCCGCTCCGCCAGAACGGTATGCAGGTGGGCATCCCGCAGGTAGAGGTGCCACCGGGCTACATCGATGTAAACTTCCTTGCCAATGGCAGCGGCCAATTGCTCGATCTCGGGGTTGCTCGGCACTTGGGCCATGGCTCAGCTTCGCTACTGGTTGCCCTGCGTTGATCATAGCCTGGCCCCACTTTAGGGAGAGCTGGCGGCAGAGCGGCGCGGTAGAGGCAGGGCGAAGTTCTCTTGCAACTGCCGCAGCAGCAACAGGTGCTCCAGAGCCAAGCGATCCCGTTCGAGGCGCAACTGGCTGAGTTGGGCCTGGGTCTGGCGAATGTCCTCTACGTTGGCGTCCCAGGTTTGCAAAAGGCGGTAGAGGCGGTCTTGTTGGCTGGCAATCTGCTGGTTCAAGCGGGCTAGGCGGCGGCTAAACTCCCTATCCATTTCTGCCGCCAGCTCGGGATCGGGAAGGAGGGGCAGCTGAGCCCAATCGATGCCCAGCTTAGTCGAGGGTGGTGGAGGCGCTTCTACCTCTTTGAGAAGGGGGAAGTTGGGGAAAGGGGAAAGCTCTATCTCACCAGAGGGCGGCTGGTTTTTTCGAGCAGGAGCCTGAGAGCTGGCCGGCGGCGGAGTGGGCTGGGAAGCGGACTTCAAGGCGCTGGGGTTTGCCTGGGCTAGCCAGGATCCCAGACTGCCCAGCCAAAGACAAACTGCTAGCCCCCAAGCTTGGCAAACCGCTGTTCTCACCCTGTGTTCCTCACTTCAAGCTAGCTCAAGCCAATTAGCTCACTCCCAGCTCAAGTCGGTTGGGGAGTTGGGCAGCGACTCGAATAAAATTGAGTAGGCGTCCTGCTTCTGTCCTGGCTCGAATAGATAGCGTTGGGCAACCCAGGCAGAGGCGGGCACAATTGCCACCCGCACTGGCGGATCCTCCAGAGACACCAACGGCTGAGGGTGCAGCCAGCGCCAGCCCGCCCAGCCCGCTCCCGCCAGGGCTACCACGGCTGCTGCCACTTGTCGCCAAGGAAAGCCGCTGCGCCGCCGCCAGCCCAGAGCAACCTCTGGCCTTCGATCCAGCTTCTCGAACACACGGCTAATCAGCAGCTCCGTCTGAACGGGATCCAGGGTTGGCGCTTTGAGGTTAGCCAAACCGGCCTGTAAGGCCGACAGTTGGCTGTACAGTTGCTGCGCCTGGGGATCGCTGGCTAGCCAGTCCTCCACTTGTCGCGCCTCCTGGGGGGACAGTTCTCCATCCAGGTAGGCGCTTAGCTGCTCAAAGCACTCCTCCACTGGCGGCAGCTCCGCGGGGGGAGGGGAGGCGGCATCCTCGCGGTCAGGGTTGAGGTTGGGGCAAAACATAGTCATTCGCCATTGAGGTAGGGCTTCAGGATGGACTGCAAGCGGGCGCGGGCCCGGGCAATGCGGGATTTAACAGTACCCAGAGATACCCCCGTAATCTCCGCAATTTCCTCATAGGCCATCCCCTGAATTTCTCGTAGCAGGATGGCTTGGCGAAAGGCCTCAGGCAGGTCGTGGACGGCTTGGTGCAATCGCTCGTAAAACTCGCAGGTGGCGAGGTGGTCGTGGGGGCTTGGGCTACTGCTGGGCAGCTCCCATTCCATCTCACTCTCTTGCGTGGAAATCGAGGCATCCAAAGAGAGGGGTTGCTGCTGGCGCCTGCGCTTGCGCAGCTCGTCGTAAACCAGGTTGGTGGCAATCCGCCCCAGCCAACTGCGAAACTTTGCTGGCTCCTGCAGATGTTTGAGGTTGCGGTAGGCCCGGATCCAAACTTCCTGGGCCAAGTCCTGGCGATCCGGCCAGTTGGGCGCAAGATGGTAGAGAACCTTATCTACGTAGGCCTGATAGCGGCGTATGAGCTCGGCAAAGGCCTCGCGGTGGGGCCGGGATCCCTGCTGACACAGCAGTACCAGCTCCCGATCGGCAAGCTTTTCTGGCAGCACAGGCTCCTTCCTCAGTGAGGCTGACCAGCACTGGCCGCTGATGTTGCTGAGGGCAGCATCCATAAGCATCCCCAGAAAGAGATCCCCTCCCAACCGGAACCTCTACTTGAGAGACGAATTCAGGACAACCGGGTTCCCTTCCTATCTTTGGCGAGAGTACCCTTGCAGGATAGCTCTTGGGCTGGCAACTGGGCTACAGTGAGCTTGCGGTAGAGTAGACGCCCGATCTGGCATGACTTCCGACGCCGCTGCTGTTCTTTCTGAGCTCAAGGCAGTGCCGACGCTGGCGGAACTTTCGGCCACGTCTTTGCAGTGGCTGGGATCCCAGGTAAAGCTGCGGGACATCCCAGCAGGGCAGGCGCTCTTGATGCAGGATGCCTGGGGCAGCGTTGTTTATTTGATCCTATCTGGCTGGGTCAAGGTGCGGCGAGCTCTGCGGATCCACACCGCCGAAGGAACCTGGGACAGCGCCCAAACCCTAGCTCTACTCGGGCCCGGCGCCTGGGTAGGGGAAATGGCGGTGTTGGACGAAGCGCCCCGCTCGCGGGATATGCTGGCCTTAACCTCGGTGCGGGCTGCCGGGATCCCAGCGGCAACTTTCAAGACGCTGATGCTGCAGGAGCCGCGCCTGTGCTACCAACTGGCTCGCAGCCTCTCCCGCCGTCTGCGCCTAGCGAATTTGCAGGCCGACCTGGAGCAACAGAGCCCTCCTGTGCGGGTGGTGCATGCGCTGGTGCAACTGGCGGAAGCCTTTGGCGAGAAGACTGAGCAGGGAGTGCGCATCATCTACCCGCCCCTCCAGGATTTGGCCGACCTCAGCCAGGTTAACCAGGAAACAGTGGCGGCAGTGCTGAACCGCTTGCAGCAGCAGGGGATCATTCAGCCCCTGCCAGACCAACAGTCTCTGCTCCTAATCCAGTACCCCAAACTCGTAAAAGCAGCCCGCCTGCTCTAGTTAGCTGGGGCTGCATCCAGGAAACTTGCTCCTTGCAAGCTATAGGCCACTGCCCACCTGTGGGGGATTTTCAATTCGCGAGAGCTAGACCCGTGGCGCATTGGCTAGCTGGCAAGACCGCAGGCCCACTCTAGCCAAGCGGCATCCTCTTTCGAGAGACTGGCCTGGTGCAGGGCGTAAACCTGGCGGTGATACTCATCCAGCCAAGCCCGTTGTGCCGCGTCTAGGAGATCCCAATCGATCAAACGCCTGTCAAAAGGGATCCACGTCAGAGAGCGAAAGCCCATCCAGCCCTCTGGCTCGGGGAGGGCAACCACCTCGTAGAGGTTCTCCAGGCGAATCCCGCCCCAGCCCGGCTGGTAGTAACCTGGCTCGATGCTGGTGATCATGCCTACCTTGAAGGGGGTGCTGGCGCGGCGGTGGATCCCATTGGGCCCCTCGTGGACGTTCAAAAAGGCGCCGACGCCGTGGCCAGTGCCGTGGCCATAGTCTAGCCCTGCCTGCCAGAGGCTGGAGCGGGCAATGCCATCCAAAGAGAGGCCGTAGGTATCGGGGGGGAAGATCTGGCGGGCGCACTGGATGTGGGCTTTGAGCACCTCGGTGTAGCGCCGCTTGCACAAGGGATCCGCGGGTTGCGAGCCAATCCAGAGGGTGCGGGTAGCGTCGGTAGTGCCCCCCAGGTAGTGGGATCCCGAGTCCAACAAAAACAACTCGCCTGGCTGCAGCAGCTTCTGAGGATCCGGGGTGCCGTAGTGAACGATAGAGCTATTGGCCCCGGCCCCAGCGATGGTGTTAAAGCTCAGGCCCACCCAATCCCCTTCCTCGCGGTAGTGGGCCTCCAGGGTGGCTGCCACATCGGCTTCGCTGATGGGGATCCCTGCTTGGATCTGCCGGTCGATCCAGGCGAGCGTGCGGATCTTGGCCCGGCTGGCTTTGCAGTTGGCTAGCCGCATCTGCTCCAGCTCGGTGGGGTTTTTGACCGCCTTGAGGACATCCACGGGGTGATCCAGCTCGCGACAGGGGATCCCGTGCAGCAGCTCTTGCGTGCCCTGAGTGGTCTGCTTGGGATCCACTCCCACTGGCCCGTAGCGCTCGGCCCACTGGGGCAGTTGTTCCGGGTAAGCCTCGTAGGGCCAGAGCTCTACCTCCGCTTCGGCCAGCACTTGCCGAGCCGAGGGAGTAAGGCGCTCCAGATCTGTGAAGAGGGCAACCCTCTCCAGGGCAACCAGCGCGTAGGCGCGGAACACCGGGTTGTAGGGGATGTCAGAGCCACGCAGGTTCAATAGCCAGGCTACCTGGTCCAACTTGGTTAAGGGCAACAGGCCTACCCGCTTGCGGCGCATCTCCTGGCGCACCTGAGCCAGCTTGTCGCTGGGGGTGGCCCCGCAGAGCTGGGCAGGGACAGGATAGATGGGTTGCTCCAAAAGGGCTTGGCTAGATTCCTTGGCCAGCTTATCTAGCGGGTTTTCGCGAACCGGCACCAGCAGCACTCCCCCGGCTTGGGCGTGGGCTTGTAACTGGCGGTAGGTGGCTACGGACACCGTAAAGGGATCCACCCCCAGGCGAAAGCCAGATCCCAACTCCTCTACAATCTCCATCAGGCTGGGCTGATCCGGCAGACCACCTTTGATCACCGTAAACAGGTTGGGATCCACCTCCCGCTCGGCCTGCTCGTGGTAGCGGGGATCTACCCACAGCCAAGCCCTGTCCCGGCTGATCAAAGCATCGCCCACCGAGCCGGTAAAGCCCGTAATCCACTGTCGCCGCTTGCGATACTCCAGCAGGTACTCGTTGAGGTGCTCATCGGCGGAGGGCACCCAAAACCCATCCAAATTCTGTTCCTGTAAAAGCTGGCGCAGCTGCTGCAAACGGGCGGCAATCTCCAGGCGGGGCAAGGTTTGAGGCATGGCAAAGGCAACGGAAAAAAGCTATTGGCCCTAGCTACCAATATAGTTGCAGAATTGTTACAAACGCTCCCTTTCTCCTTGGGAAAGCTGAGCAAGAATTTCTAGCACTCTTCGGGAAAGCCAGCCTCTCGCCAGGCGCGGATGCCGCCGTCCATCGAAAACACGCGGCGGTAGCCCATCTTCTGCAAGTTATCGGCTGCTAAGGCTGAACGAAACCCACCAGCACAATAGAGGACAATCTCCGCCTCTTTGTCTGGGATCACCTTCTCGATGTCCCGCTCAATAATGCCTTTGCTCAAGTGAATGGCGCCAGCAATGCGACCTGCCTGCCACTCCGACTCTTCCCGCACGTCGACTAGGTAGAAGGAATCTCCTTGCAGTTGTTTCTGCCTGACTTGCTCGACGGTCAGCTCTTGGATGCGGCTTTTGGCCTCGTTGACCAAAGCCAAGAAAGCAGGGGAGTGAGGGGACGCCATGAAACCTCGCCATGCAACCCAATCTCCAGAATAAACCGGGCTTCAGGGGTGTGGATCTGCCGCTCGGCCAAGTTGGGCCGGATCCCTACCCGGACAGGCTAAACTAAGCGCAGACCTGCCCGCCGGAGGCCCACAGTTTGAGCTCTCGATCCGCCTTTTCCCAACTGCTCTGGCCGCTTGCCTTGAGTTTGAGCTGGGGGATCCCGCTTGCAGGCAAAGTGCTGGCCCAGACTCCCCCGCTGCGCCTAGAAAGCGGGCTGCAAAGGCAGGTTTCTGCCCCCGCACCAGCGGCTCTGGTCGAGTGGCTGAACGAGCAAATAGCCGCGGCTAACCGACGGGACTTGCCGAAGGTGATGGCCGGCTACAGCCCCGACTTCCGCCACCGCGACGGGTTGGATCGGCAGGGGGTGGAAGAGGCCATTCGCAAGCTGTGGGACGCGCATCCTGAGCTGACCTACTCCGCCCAAATTGTCTCCTGGCGGCAGATAGGCCCTGAGATTGTAGCTGAGATTGCTAGCCAAGTGCAGGGATCCCAGGCTTCGGGGCGGGGGGAGTTTCAGGTAAAGGCTTCCGTCCTGGTGCGCAACCGCTACCGCCCGGATGCCGCCAATCCAGGACAACTGCTGCTGGTAGAGCAAGAAGTGCTGCGGGAGTCGAGCACGCTCACCTCCGGCTCAGCACCCCCCACCGTTACTGTCAAGCTGCCGGAGGTGGTCAAGCCGGGATCCACCTACTCGCTGCAGGCCATTGTGGCCGAGCCCCTCACCCAATCTTTGCTGTTGGGCGCTGTGGCGGAGCGGCCCGTTGCCGGGGCAAGCTACCTGGATGTCACTTCGTTTGCCCTCGAACCTCTGCAGGCGGGCGGGATCTTCCTGCAGGCGGATGCCCCCCCAGAAGCGGGTGCTAAGTGGATCTCGGTGATGCTGGTTAACCAAAGTGGCCTGGTTGTCGAGAGCCGGCGCCTTACCGTTCAACCCTAAGAGAAAGGAACCCCAAGCAAGCCAGACTCCTGGCAGAAAGCCGAGGTGGCCGTCTGGATCCCTTTCCCTCAGGCCAGGGAGAGGAAGCCTAGAACACGACTGAGAACCAGGCAACGGCGTAGGATAGAAAAACGCCCTTTAGCCTGCTCAAGTTGCCGTGGACTACAAGAGTACCCTCAACCTGCCGCAGACTCAGTTTCCCATGCGGGCGGAGGCCGCTAAGAGAGAGCCCGCCATCCAGGCTTTTTGGCAGGAAGAACAGATCTACCAGCGTCTGTCGGAAACCAATCCGGGGGATCCCTTTGTCCTGCACGATGGGCCACCCTATGCCAATGGCGACATCCACATGGGCACCACCCTCAACA
Source organism: Synechococcus sp. R70.1 (assembly GCF_047461675.1). Lineage (NCBI taxonomy): Bacteria > Bacillati > Cyanobacteriota > Cyanophyceae > Synechococcales > Synechococcaceae > Synechococcus > Synechococcus sp. R70.1. The sequence continues at coordinate 9,600 of NZ_JANSHR010000026.1, read as the reverse complement.
AGATCCTCAAGGACATCGTCAACAAGTACCACCTCCTGCGAGGGCGCAAGGTGCGCTATGTACCTGGCTGGGACTGCCACGGCCTGCCCATCGAGCTGAAAGTGCTGCAAAGCCTCTCCCCCCAGGAGCGGCAGAGTCTCACCCCCCTGCAACTGCGGCAAAAGGCCAGAGAGTACGCCCTGCACTACGTCGACGTGCAGCGGGCCAGTTTTCAGCGGCTGGGGGTATGGGGAGATTGGGATCGGCCCTACCTGACCCTATCGCCGGAGTACGAGGCGGCCCAGATCGAGGTGTTTGGCCAGATGGTTCTCAAAGGCTACATCTACCGCGGCCTCAAGCCCGTCCACTGGAGCCCCAGCTCCCAGACGGCCCTGGCAGAAGCGGAGCTGGAATATCCCGACAACCACATCTCCCCCAGCATCTACGTGGCTTTTCCCCTGCAAAGCCTCAGCCCGGCGGCGCGGCCGGTTTTAGAGCCCTTCCTGCCAGGCCTGCGGGCGGCCATTTGGACGACTACCCCCTGGACGATCCCGGCCAACCTGGCTCTCTGCTTTAACCCCAAGCTTACCTATGCGGTGGTGGAGTCTCCCCGCTTTGGCCTGCTGCTCATTGCCGCCGCTCTGCGGCAGCGGCTGGAAAAAGTCCTGGAGACTCCCTTAGAGGTCAAGGCCACCCTGCCGGGATCCGCTTTGGAATACTGCCAGGGACGCCACCCCCTCTTTGACCGCACTAGCCTCTGTGTTTTGGGAGACTATGTGACCACCGAGTCCGGCACCGGCATTGTCCACACGGCGCCGGGGCATGGGGAAGAAGACTTCAAGACTGGCCAAAAGTACGGCCTGCCCATCCTCAGCCCCGTGGACGAGCAGGGGAGGTTTACCGCAGAAGCCGGCCCCCAGTTTGCCGGGCTAGATGTCCTCTCCAAAGAACCGGAGACCAGCGGCAACCTGGCTGTGATTAAGGCTTTGCAGGCTGCCGGCGCCCTGCTCAAGGAGGAGCCCTACAGCCACAAATACCCCTACGACTGGCGCACCAAAGAACCCACCATCTTCCGGGCCACCGAGCAGTGGTTTGCGTCCGTAGCCGGCTTCCGGGAGCTGGCCCTGCAGGCCATCAAAACCGTGAAGTGGATCCCACCGGAAGGGGAAAACCGCATCACCGCCATGGTCAAGGAGCGCTCCGACTGGTGCATCTCCCGCCAGCGGGCCTGGGGGGTGCCCATCCCTGTCTTCTATGACGAGGAGACTGGCGAGGCTCTGCTGACTGCCGAAACCATTGACCACATCAAGGCCATCTTTGCCCAAGAGGGATCTGACGCTTGGTGGAAGCGCCCAGTAGAAGAATTGCTGCCGGAGCAGTACCGCCACAATGGCCGCACCTACCGCAAGGGCACGGACACCATGGATGTTTGGTTTGACTCCGGCTCTTCCTGGGCGGCGGTGGCCCAGGCGCGCGGGTTGGGCTACCCCGTGGATCTCTACCTGGAGGGTTCGGATCAGCACCGAGGTTGGTTCCAGTCCAGCTTGCTGACCTCAGTGGCGGTCAATGGCTGTGCCCCCTACAAGGCGGTGCTCACCCACGGCTTTGTGCTGGACGAAAAGGGCCAGAAGATGAGCAAGTCCTTGGGCAACGTCATCGATCCCCTGGTGCTCATCAATGGCGGCAGCGACCCTCAGACGGATCCCGCCTACGGGGCCGATGTGCTGCGACTGTGGGTTTCCAGCGTGGACTACTCCGGCGACGTGCCCCTGGGCAAGACCATTCTGGGGCAGATGGCAGATGTGTACCGCAAGATCCGCAACACAGCCCGCTTTCTGCTAGGCAACCTCTATGACTTTAACCCGGCCCAGGATGCCGTTCCCTTTGAAGCGTTGACCGAGTTGGATCGCTACCTCCTGCACCGCCTAAAGGAGGTGGGAGAGGAGATCACCGAAGCTTTTGACAGCTATCAGTTCTACCGCTTTTTCCAAGCGGTTCAGAACTTCTGCGTGGTGGATCTCTCCAACTTCTACTTGGACATTGGCAAGGATCGCCTCTACATCAGTCACGCCCGCAGCCTGCGGCGGCGGCAATGTCAGACGGTGCTGTCCCTGGTGCTGGAGAACTTGGCCAAGGCCATCGCCCCAGTGCTTTCCCACCTCGCAGAAGAGATCTGGAGTTACCTGCCCTACCCCAAGCCCACCCGTTCGGTGTTTGAAGGGGGCTGGATGCGACTGCCAGAGCAGTGGCGGGATCCCCAGCTAGCTGCCACTTGGGAAAAGCTGCGGGCAGTGCGGCAGGAGGTGAACAAGGCGCTGGAACAAGCGCGCACCGACAAGCTCATCGGCGCTTCCACCGAAGCCAAGCTCATCCTCAAGGTGGCGGATCCCCACCTGTACGCTCTTCTGGAAGAGCGGGCCGCCGAGCTGCGCTACCTGTTTATCACTTCCCAGGTGGAGCTCATCAAGGCAGAGACTGAGGCGGCGGAGCTGCAGGTTGTCGTTCAGCGGGCAGAGGGCAAAAAGTGCGTGCGCTGCTGGAACTACTCTCCTCGGGTGGGGGAATTTGCCGAACATCCAGAGCTGTGTGAGCGCTGCCTAGCGGCCCTGGCTGGCGAGTTTTGACTACCTAACCAAAGGCTGCGGCAGCCGCGAGTCCGACTCTCGCTCCAGGTCGCGGAAGAGAGGCGTACTGAGGTAGCGCTCGCCAAAGCTGGGCTGGATCATCACAATCAGCTTGCCGGCGTTTTCCGGTCGCCGCCCCACCTGGATAGCGGCAGCCAGGGCTGCCCCAGTGGAAATGCCGGAGAGGATCCCTTCTTCTCTGGCCAGGCGACGGCTGTAGACCATGCTTTCTTCGTCGTCTACGGCAATCACCTCATCCAGGAGATCCCGCCGCAACACCTCCGGCACAAACCCTGCCCCGATGCCCTCGATGCGGTGAAAGCCGGGCCGTCCCCCGCTTAGAACCGCGCTTGCCTTGGGCTCGACGGCCACTAGCCGAATGGAAGGTTTCTTACTCTTGAGAAACTCGCCCGCCCCGGTAATGGTGCCGCCAGTGCCCACCCCCGCCACTAGGATATCCACCTGGCCATCGGTGTCCTCCCAGATCTCGGGGCCGGTGGTGCGGGCGTGGATTTGGGGGTTGGCCGGATTGGTGAATTGGCCCAGCATGTAGGCATTGGGGGTGCGGCGCACGATCTCCTCCGCCTTCCAAATGGCCTCTCCCATGCCACCGGCGCTGCTGGCTAGGTGCACCTCTGCCCCGTAGGCCTTCAACAGCAGCCGCCGCTCTAGGCTCATGCTCTCAGGCATGACAATGATGAGCCGGTAGCCCTTGGCCGCTGCCGCCATGGCTAAGCCAATGCCCGTGTTGCCGGAGGTGGGTTCCACCAAAATGGTCTTGCCGGGGGAAATTAAACCGGCTTGCTCAGCTGCCTCGATCATGCTGACGGCAATGCGGTCTTTTACCGAGGCCGCCGGGTTGAAGCTCTCCAGTTTAACCACAATCTCCGCCAGGCATCCCTCCGCCTGCGGGATCCGGTTGAGCCGCACCAGCGGCGTGCGACCGATGAGTTGGGTGATGTTGTCGGCAATCCTCATGGGCAGGCAACCTCGAAAAGCGGGGCCTTTGTCCGATGCTAACCCTGCAGCGGGAGACATCCAGCGAAGTTTTGAAAAGACTCCAGCCAAGCCCTCTGGGAAAGCCATGATCTAGAGTGAGATCACACCGGAAGGACAGATCCCCTATGCACCTGAGTGAAATCACTCATCCCAACCAGCTCCGCAACCTAACCCTCAGCCAGTTGCGCAGCTTAGCCCGCCAGATCCGCGAAAAACACTTGCAAACGGCTGCCAACTCTCCCGTCGGCTGTCACCTAGGGCCAGGGTTGGGGGTGGTGGAGCTGACCTTGGCGCTCTACAAAACCCTTGACCTGGATCGCGACAAGGTTATTTGGGATGTGGGGCACCAAGCCTATGCCCACAAAATGCTCACCGGCAGGTATCACAACTTCCACACCATTCGCCAAAAGGGGGGGATCTCCGGCTACCTGAAGCGCAGCGAAAGCCGCTTCGACCACTTTGGGGCCGGCCACGCCTCCACCAGCATCTCGGCAGCCTTGGGTATGGCCATTGCCCGCGACCGGCGGGGGGAAAACTTCAAGGTGGTGGCCATCATCGGGGACGGCGCCCTGACCGGGGGCATGGCCTATGAGGCCATCAACCACGCCGGCCATTTGCCCAAGACCAACCTGATGGTGGTTCTCAACGACAACGGCATGTCGATTTCCCCCAATGTGGGGGCGATCCCGCGCTATTTAAACCGCCTGCGCCTCAGCCCGCCAGTGCAATTTTTGTCCAACAGCCTGGAGGAGCAACTGAAGAACCTGCCTCTAGTTGGCTCCAGTCTCAGCCCCGAAATTGAGCGCATGAAGGAGACGGTGAAGCTGGTTACTGCTGTGCAGAACAACAAGGCCGGCATCATCTTCGAGGAGCTGGGCTTTACCTACGTGGGGCCGGTGGACGGGCACAACCTGGCAGAGTTGTTGGATGCTTTTGAGTTGGCCCATGGCCTCTCTGGGCCCGTGCTGGTGCATGTGGCCACCGTCAAGGGCAAAGGCTACCCACCGGCAGAGGCTGAGCAGGTAAGCTATCACGCCCAATCCCGCTTCGACCTGGCCACCGGCAAACCCTATCCCCCCACCAAACCCACTCCCCCCAGCTACAGCAAGGTCTTCGGCCATACCCTTTGCAAACTGGCGGAGCGGGATCCCCGCATCATTGGCATCACGGCAGCTATGGACACCGGCACTGGCCTAGACAAGCTCAAGGAAAAACTGCCGGATCAGTTTGTGGATGTGGGGATCGCGGAGCAGCACGCGGTCACCTTGGCTGCTGGCATGGCCTGTGAGGGGATGCGCCCGGTGGTGGCCATTTACTCCACCTTCCTGCAGCGGGCCTACGACCAGATTATCCACGATGTCTGCCTCCAAAAGCTGCCAGTCTTTTTCTGCTTGGATCGGGCAGGCGTGGTTGGACCTGACGGCGCCACCCACCAGGGCATGTACGACATCGCCTATCTGCGCTGCATCCCCGAGATGGTGCTGATGGCCCCCAAAGACGAAGCGGAACTGCAGCGCATGGTGGTAACCGGGATCCAGTACACCCAAGGACCCATTGCCATGCGCTACCCGCGCGACTCTGGCGTTGGGGTGCCCTTGGCGGAAGATGGCTGGGAGCCCATTCCCATTGGCAAGGCGGAGGTGCTGCGCAGCGGCGGCGATGTGTTAGTCCTGGCCTATGGGTCGATGGTCTATCCCAGCTTGCAGGCCGCGGAGATCCTCAAAGAGCACGGCATCTCCACGACGGTAGTCAATGCCCGCTTTGCCAAGCCCCTGGATACAGAGCTAATCCTGCCCCTAGCCGAACAAAGCCGCCTGGTGGTGACGGTGGAAGAAGGCTGCCTCATGGGCGGGTTTGGCTCGGCAGTGGGGGAAGCCCTCCTGGATGCCGATATCCGGGTGCCTCTTTTGCGCCTGGGGGTGCCAGACATTTGGGTAGAACATGCTACCCGTGAAGAGTCTCTTGCAGACCTTGGCCTCAACAGTGTCGGTATTGCCGAGCGGATCCGAGCCAAGCTTGAGAAGCTGCAAAAGCCAGTGGCCGAGGGATCCCGGGCTACTCTCCTGCAAGACCCATCTGGCGGTTGAACCGGTCAACAGCAGCCTGCTGTAGGGCCTCTACCACTGCCCGTGTTCGCAGGAGAACTTGCACATCTCGCAGCAGGTTATTCCGCCACAGGTTCTCCCGCAGCACCTCTAGCCGGGCATAGCTGGGATCCAAGCGCACGGCTTTGGCCCCCAGTTCTTCCGCCCGCTGGGTTTGGCCGCGAACGTACAGGGCTGTAGCCAGGGCCAGGTAGGGCTCGGCCACCGCCTCGTTCATCTCGATGGTGCGCTCCCAGCGCTCGATGGCCGCCTCCAGATCCCCTTGCTCGTAGTCCACCAGGCCAAGGTTGTTCATAGCAGGCCAGTAGGCGGGATCCAACTCCAAGGTTTTCTCATATTCCCGCCGGGCGGGATCCCATTGGTCGAGCATGAGGTAGGCATTGCCCAGTTGAAAGCGGGCGTTGGGGTTATCCGGCTGCAAGGCAACAGCCCGTTCCAGGGCCTCGGCGGCGGCAAAGTAGCTGCCCTGCCGCAAGTAAGCCACTCCCAGGGAGTAGAGGACATCCCCATCCTGGGGAGCCAGAGCGCGGGCCCTTTGCAGCACCTGCACGGCCTGGGCAGAGTTCCCCAGCTCCAGATAGACGTTGCCCAAAGCGTAGAGCAGCTCGGAAGAGGTGGGCACCATGGCCACGGCCAGTTGCAGGCGGCGCAACGCCTCTTCGGTCTGGCCAAACTGGGCTAGCCGCAGCGCGTTGGTGGCTAGTTGCAGCCCCTGGGCCTGCATCAAGTCCCCATTGGGCAGGGGCACATGGAGCAAGACCTGAGCCCGCGCGGGATCCCCTCCCTCTATCCCCAAGACAAGGGCAAGGCCCACCGGCAAGGCTAGGCAAAACCGGAACGACAGCGACGGCATGATACTTAGGCAAAACCAGGCCATGCCCATGTTAGCCGCAATCGCTGTTTGAAATGTCTGCTCTCGCCCCCTTGGCGCTTTATCAGCCCCAGTCGCTACCTGAGCCAGGTTTTGCTGCAGGAAACTAGAGACGTCGCCACCGCCGCCCAGACTGGGCCAGCAGGTCTTCGGCAGCCTTGGGCCCCCAGGTGCCGGCCTCATAGGTGTACAGCGGCGGCGCGGTATCATAGCCAGGTGGCGTCTCCCAGGCCGACAAAACGGGCGTTACCACCCGCCAGGCAGCTTCCACCTCGTCGGCGCGGGTAAACAGGGTGGGATCCCCCAGCAGGCAGTCCAACAGCAGGCGCTCGTAGGCATCTGGCGCGCTCGACCCAAAGGCTGTCCCGTAGCGAAAATCCATTTCCACCGAGCGGGTGCGGATCTCCGGCCCGGGCATCTTGGCCTCAAAACGCAAGGAGATGCCCTCGTTGGGCTGGATGCGCAGCACCAGGATGTTGGGGCTCACCTCCCGCGTTGCCGAAGGAAAAAGGGATAGGGGCACCTGCTTAAAGTAGATGGCCACCTCGGAAACCTTCTTGGCTAGGCGCTTGCCCGTGCGCAGGTAAAAGGGCACCCCTTTCCACCGCCAGGTGTCGCATTCCAGCTTCAGGGCGGCATAGGTGGGGGTCTGCGAGTTGGGGTTGACATTGGGCTCTTGGCGATAGCCGGGCACTGGCCTGCCGCCAATCCAGCCGGGACCATACTGGGCCCGCACCGCTGCGGCTGCCACGTTGCGAGTGTCGGCCAGACGGGTGGCCTGCAGCACTTTGGTCTTTTCATTGCGCACCCCATCGCCGCGCAACGAGACGGGCGGCTCCATGGCCGTCAGGCAATAGATCTGCATTAGGTGGTTCTGCACCATGTCCCGCAGGGCACCAGCAGCGTCGTAGTAGCCGGCCCGATCCTCCACCCCTACCGTTTCCGCTACCGTAATCTGCACATGGTCGATGTAGTTGCGGTTCCAGAGAGGCTCAAAGATGGCGTTGGCAAAGCGGAAGACCAGCAGGTTTTGCACCGTCTCTTTGCCCAGGTAGTGGTCGATGCGGTAGACCTGCTCTTCCTGACAGATGCGCTGCACAAGGCGGTTCAGCTCCTGGGCCGAGGTGAGGTCGTGGCCGAAGGGCTTTTCAATCACCACCCGCGTCCTGGTTGGATCCGCCAGCATCCCCGCTGCCCCCAACTGCTGGAGGGCCTGGGCATAGAAGTCCGGTGCCACCGCCAGGTAAAACACGCGGTTGCCACGGGTGCCCCGCTCTTCGTCCAGTTGGCTGAGAAATTGCTTGAGGCGCAGGTAGCCCTCGGCATCGCCAATATCCAAGCGACAGTAAAACAGGCGGCTGGCAAAGTCTTGCCAGAGGGCTTCTGGCCCCAGATCCTGGGGGGCAAACTCCTTCAGGGCTGCCCGCATCTTGTCCCGATAGATCTCGTGGCTCCAGTCGCGGCGAGCCACCCCCACCAAGGTAAACTCCGGCGGCAGCCGTCGCTGGACAAAGAGCCGGTAGTAGGCCGGGATCAGCTTGCGGGCCGCCAGATCCCCGGAAGCGCCAAACTGCACCAGAATGCAAGGATCCGGAATGCGCTCTTGGTTGAGGCCAACGCGCAAGGGGTTTTCCGCCAGGGCCACCATAGAGTCGGCTCAGCTTGGGTGGATAGGGAGAGAGGAGCTAGGGCCGCAGAGAACCTTCCAGACAGCGCAGCACCTCTTCCACGTTCTCGCGGCTGCCAATGATGAGGGGCACCCGTTGGTGGAGAGAGTGGGGCACGATGTCCAGGATGGCCTCGGTGCCCGTGGTAGCCACGCCTCCTGCCTGCTCGGCCAAAAACGCCAGCGGGTTGGCCTCATACATCAGCCGCAGCTTGCCCTCGGGTTTTTGCCGGGTGCCGGGGTAGAGGTATACCCCTCCCTGCAACAGGATGCGGTGAAAGTCAGCCACCAGAGCGCCGCTGTAGCGGGAGGTATAGCTGCCTTGGCGATGGGCGTAGCGGATGAAGTTTTGGATCCCCTCGCTCCACTGGCAGAAGTAGCCCTCGTTGAGGCTGTAGACGGAGCCACGTTCGGGAATGCGGATGTCGCTTTGGGAGAGGATGAACTCGCCCAAGCTGGGATCCAGCGTAAAGCTATGTACCCCCTTGCCGACGGAATAGACCAGTTGGGTGCTGGGGCCGTAGAGGATATAGCCAGCAGCCAGTTGCCGGCGGCCCGGCTGGAGGAGATCTTGGTGGTCAGCCTCAGGGCGATCCTCGAGGGGCTGAAGGACAGAGAAAATGGAGCCAACGCTGAGGTTGGCCTCGATATTGGAGGAGCCATCTAGGGGATCGACAAGCAGCGCCAGGCGGCTGAGGGAGCAGTTTTCCGGCAGGCGGGCCGGGGTTTTCATCTCTTCTGAGACCAGCCGACAGACTAGCCCTGTCTGCTCCAAAGCGCGGATGAAGGCCCGGTTGGCGTACTCGTCCATCCGCTGCTGTTCTTCCCCTTGGACATTGACGTTGCCGGTTACGCCCAGCGCTCCCTCGATGAGTCCTGCCTGGCTGAGGCGGCGGGCAATCATCTTGCCGGCCAGGGCAATGCGGTTCATTAGAGCACTGAAGTCCTGGGCCTCGGCGGTGAAGCTGCCAAACTGCTGCAAGACATGCCGGGAGAGGGTGAGCACATCCCGCGCTATCTCGCGTTCGGCGCTGCTGGGCATGACCGAGGGAGGAGAGCTAAGAACCATACGAGGCTTCCCCAAAGAAACGCCGAAACACGGAATCCCTCGCCTCTAGCAAGGACTCTGTCCCGCTGACCCGATGGAGGCTGGGATCCCTTCTACTAGGTAAGCTGGCCGATTCTCGGCGCAGGTGCCGGGAACTTACAGAGTTGCTTCAGATTTGGCTGGCCTTGCCGGGCTTTTGCTTCGGCTGGGCTGGCAAAAACAGGGCTCTCCTCTAGTCCTTGATTCACTAGACATCAGCCACTTTGTGGCATAACCAACCTCCTGCCTTGACGGAGATGGGCTGAGCT
>NZ_JANSHR010000025.1:38812-46747 GCF_047461675.1 Synechococcus sp. R70.1 | reverse complement strand
GTGCGAAGATGGACAACCTAACCTTAATCCAACCGTTAAGTTCTGTCAACTCTCCCTCAGCAAATCCTGGCTTAGCGGAGAGTGGGGGAGAAGAGGGCTTCTAGAGCCTGGGCGAGGGTTGGCTCCATGACCACCCGGTCTTCGTAGGCGGCGATGACCCGGGTAAGCTGAGGCAGGCGGCTCTGTTCCGCCTCCAGGTAGAGAGGCTGGACATAGAGAAGGGAGGTCTCGATGGGGATAACCAGCAGGGTACCCAGGTTAACCCGCGACCCATGTTCATTCCAGAGGGCAATTTGCTCGGAAATGGCGGGATCCTGGTTCACCCGCGCCTCCACCTGCTCCGGGCCGTAGATGAGACGCTGCTTGGAAAACTCGTACACCAGCAACTTGCCGTAGTTTTCCCCATCGCAGCGGGCGGCCATCCAAGCCACCATGTTTTGCTTGTTGAGGGGGGTGAAGGGAGAGAGCAAGACGAACTCAGGTTCGTTGGGGGATCCCTTTTGCCGCTCCTCCGGCAAGGTGAGGATGAGGTACTGGGGCTGCATGGGGAGGCGCCGTCCCTTGCGGAATTGGTTGGGGATCTGCCACTGGTCTTCCCGGTTGTAGAAAAGGCGGGGATCCGTCATGTGGTAGGTGGCAAATTGCTGGGCCTGCAGTCGGAAGAGATCCTGGGGGTAGCGGAGGTGCTGCCGCAGCGGCTCCGGCATGGCCTCCAGGGGCTTGAACAGCGTGGGGTAGATGCGGGCGTAGGCTTGGATGAGAGGATCCTGAGGGTCAGCTATGTACCAGTCGATGCTGCCGTTGTAGGCATCCAGCACCGCCTTGACGGAGTTGCGGATGTAGTTGAAGGGAAAGTCAGGCAAGTATTCGGAGTAGGGGTAGTAACGGCTGATGGTGTAGGCGTCGAAAAACCAGTAGAGCTTACCGCCTTGAATCACCAGGTAGGGATCCTGGTCGTAGAGCAAAAAGGGCATCACCTGGCGCACCCGCTCGCGGATTTGGCGGCGGTAGAGGAAGCGGGTATTGGGGGAAAGCTCACGGCTGAGGAGAATGCGCAGATCCCGGAAGTGCCAGGCATAGAGAAAGCGCTGCCAAAGGTGAGGAATGGGGACACCCCCTGTGCCGCGGTAGCTGCTGTAGACGTAGTGGTCGGCAGCAGGGTAGTCCAGCTCCCTTGCCTCTGCGCCGACAAACACCTCAGTGGTGGTTAGCTCGCCGTAGTAGAGGGCCGGCTGATCCACCTGCAGCACCTCCGCTACCTCCGGGTAGCGCGGGGAAATCCGCGGTGGGATATCCGCTAGAAAAAAGTCTGGCAGCCCCTCCGGAGTAACCACGTTAACTGGGCTGAGGGTGAGGCCATAGCCGTGGGTGTAGAAAAAGCGCCGGTTAACCCAAGTTTGGGCCGCTGGCGGTACCTGGGCAAAGTCCAGCTCGCGTGCTGCATGCATGACTTGGCGCAGCTCTCCCCCTATGCGGTAGCGATCCACATCCACATAGGGAAACTGGTAGTAGGGGCGGATCTCCTGGAGTTGGCGGTAGGTGGCCAACAAGGGCTCCGCATCCCAAAGGCGCACGTTGCTCAGGGTAGATTGATTCTGCTGCAGGATCTCCCAGGTAAGGGATCCCTCCTCCGGGAAGGGCTTGACCTCCACCTGGGTTAAGCCAAAGCCGGCGCGGGTAAAACGGATGTTGTGCTCGAGGTAGGGGCGTTCCAGCTCCAGCTCGTTGGGGGTAACCAAGAAGGTCTGCACCAAGTGGGGGTAAAGCCGGGTAGTCAGTAGCCCGAACCCCAGGTAGGCTCCCCACAGCAGAGCTGGCGCCAGTAGGGAGCTGCCCCAGGGGGGGCACCAGGATTTGAACAAGGGAAGGTTGAGGCGGATCCCTTGGCGGGCCAAGGCCCAGAAGCCAAGGGCAGTTAGAAAAGCCACCCCACTCATCAAAGTGGTAGCTGGCAAAGTGGCGTGCACATCGGTAAAGCCGGCTCCAAAAACCACGCCGCGGGTGGAGTAGAGTAACTTGTAGCGCTCCAGCCAGTGGCCCCAGGCCCGAAGCAGAAACAGAGCTCCCCCCAGGATGAGCAAGTGCCGCTGGGCAAACAGGGAAAGGGCCAGCGTCAGCCGCTGTTCCGAGAGTCCCAGCTCCACAAAGTAGATGAGAGCAACGGCAACCAAGGTCAATAGCACCAAGTTGAAGCACCAGTGCTGGAGCTTTTCCCAAAAGGGCAAGCTGAAAAGAAAAAAGCCCAGATCGCGGTTAAAGATTGGATCCGACTCCCCCACAGGCACTTGGTGCAGCCAAAGCAGCAGCGTAAACCAGTGCTGGGAAAGAAACCAGGCCAAGCAGCCGCTCAGGCCCAGCGCAATGGCCCAGGCCCAGGCTGGGTCTGCTCCCCGCCAGCAGGCGCGGATGTTGACTCCTACCACTGCCAGGGCAAAGACAAAGGCGCCTAGGCCCAGCCCCCAGCGGGCAAATACCCGTGTCCAGAGCACTGGCAGGGCGTTCAGTTCGGCAAACCAGGCCAGATCGACGTAGAAAGAGGCCAAGGCCGTAATGGCCAGGATCCCTAGCCCCCCCCAGAGCAGCAGGAGCACGCCTCGCCGCAGCCATTGCATAGCCTCATGGCGTCCTGTCCAAACTTGCCCTCGATCCTAGCTGCTGCACCGCCTCCAACAAGCCCGCTGGACCACCATCCACCCGCACCACCGGGATCCCAGCCTGGGCTTGTAGGTCTTGCCAGGTGAGGTCATCTAGGAAGCGCTCCCCATCCTTGAGGGTAATCTGGGGCAGAAGCAGGCCGTCGTAACTTGCCAGGTTCTCAACCGATTTCAAAGCGTTGAGGATGTCCTGCCCTGTCAGCAGACCGGTTACCGTCAGGGTTTGTCCCCAGAATTGGCTGGCAAGGGGCAAAAGATGTAACTGCAACCTGTGGATGCGGTTCATCCGCTCTACCACAGGCTGGAAGGCTCGCTCCACTGCGTTGCCCACCACCCAAAGCAATTTGAGAGGAGCAGGGATCTCCAGCGGCAGTTTGAGCTGCTCGAATTGGCTGAGAAAAAGCCGCAGGGATCCCACCCCGTTGCCCAGTTGGGGGTAATCTTCGTAGTGCTTTTCCGGCGGCAATTCCCGACCCGCCAGCAGATACCACTCATCGGCTAGCCAGGCAAAGGTGGATCCCAACTCTTGCCGAAACTGCGCCTGTAGCGCTTCCACCTGATCGATCACCTCCGCCGCCTTGGCAGCATCCACCGGGATCAGCTCATCATTGGGGGGGCGAAAGCGGGTCAGCCCCACTGGCACCACCGCCGCCGAGAGGACAGTTGGGATCCCTTCTTCTGGCCGACGAAAAGCGGCTAGATCCAAGAGCGTGCGGGTGAGGTGCTCCCCATCGTTCCAGCCTGGGCAGACCACCACCTGGGCATGCAGTTGCAGGCGGTGTTGGCGAAACCAGGCCAACTGCTCCAGGATGAGGCCGGCGCGGGGGTTTTTGAGCAGGCGGCTGCGCAGCTCCGGCTCGGTGGCATGCACAGAGACATAGAGAGGAGAAAGGCGCAGGCGGGCGATGCGATCCCACTCGGGAGCGGTCAGGTTGGTGAGGGTGAGGTAGCTGCCGTAGAGAAAGCTGAGGCGGTAGTCGTCGTCTTTGAGATGCAAGGTTGCCCGCATCTCAGGGGGCTGTTGGTCGATAAAGCAAAAGGGGCAGGCGTTGTTGCATTGGATGAGGCCATCGAACAAAGCCGTCTCAAACTCCAGCCCCAGATCCTCGTCAACGTCTTTTTCCAGCTCAACCGTGCGCCGGATCCCTTGGCTGTCCAGGATCTCCAGGCAGAGATATTCCTCAGCAATGAGGAAGCGATAGTCAATGAGGTCGCGGGGCCGCTCGCCATTGATGCTCACCAGCGCCTCCCCCGGTTGAATGCCTGCCTTTGCCGCCAGGGATCCGGGCAGGACGGCGCTAATGCGGGCGGGCTTGACGCTAGCGCGGGACATAGCGCGCCCAAGGCGGGGCTGCGTTGCCAAGAGAACTCAAACCTACTCTAAACAGCGGCGAATCGCTGCTTCCAGCTCCGACTGGCTGAGGTCGGTAACCACAAAGACCTCCTGCACGCTGCTGCCTTTGCGGGCAACTAACTTGTACCCACCTCGAATGGGCACAGAAACCCGCAACTGCAACTGCGGGATCCGCCCGCGAGCGCAAGATAAGGCACCTGGCGTTACAGTTTTAATGCCGGGTTGTCGGGTTAAGCGCTCCAGAACAGGGATCAAGCCAGAGATGTGAGTGGAATGGTTCCAAACTAAGCGACCAGAAGGCTCAGACATAGTGGCAGACTAACGGTAAGGAGAGGCTAGACTTCCATGATAGGCTCTCGCCTTTGCGACTGAGAACAAAGAGACTGGCCTCCCTCAAGCTTTAGCAAACTTTTAAGTACAAGTACTTTCAGAAGGTTTTCTTTGTGCTAGTCTGATGGCCCCAAGGACAAGGAGCTGCTGATTTATGGTTGCTGAGCAAGTCATCCTAGACATTCCCGAAGCCATCCTGAAAGGCCTGCAAGATGGCACCTATGAGCGCATAGGCGGTGTTGTGAGAGAAGTGGCTTCTAAGCGGGTGGTAGCCTGGCTGAGAGAAACTGGAGGCCTGACACTTGCAGATAGCATTGGTAAATGAATTCCCGGGTTGGACATTGTCAACGGGATTATTGCCAACATTCAGTTGGGACAAATTAACCTAAAATTAATCGATATCGGGAATACACTGAATACCGTCTTAGGCTTGACTCAATTCAACACCGCTCTTGGTCTAGCTAACTTGGGTTTGTCTGCCATAGGCTTTGCAGTCGTCATCTCCAAGCTTAATCAAATTGATTCACGGATCCAAAATCTTTAGGCCTCCATCTCTGAAATCAAGAACAAAATAGACAGATCGATCTTTGCTAAAACTAAGTCTGCAATTGAAGTTGCAGAGATAGCTCTAAAGATGTCTTCTTCGTCCAGCAGGAGGCGGCTGGTGAGCGAGGTCATTCAACCCTTACTTGAGGCTGAGCACTATTATCAAGCTGCTTGGGATTCTGACTGGAATGAAGGTAACTGTATTTTGTCCCGTGAGTACATCTTAATCCTATCTTTAGTCTATGTTACAGAGACTAAGTGTTACTTAGAGCTTGAAGAGCACGAGATGGCTCTTAAGCGCTTGGCTGAGGCCGAGGAGATTCTGAAACCTCGTATTAGGAAGTACGTCAAGCTTCTTTTTGAAGATCCTTCAGGATATCTTCACAGTGCCTGTCAAGGAGTTAGACTGTCAAGCATTTTGGAAATTCTTAAGTATGTAACGGCTGAGTCAAATGTAGATAAGCTGTTTGATGAACATACACGCACGGCTATTTTCAACACATGTAGCATCGAATCCTGGACTGATAGCATACCGCTAAGATCTAGGAATGCTATCCTTGCCCTCGTTGCCCCATCTTTGGTTGGAGTAGAATGGACGTTATGGGATCGCATGCCGTGGAACACTGGCGCTCGGAGAGAAGTCATCCTCGGTTTGATGTCTCGAGCTAATCAAGTTATAGCGGCTGCCCAGTCCATGATTGAATTGCACAGAAGATTGGAAGGCTACAGACACGAAATCAATGAAACGGTTCGGCTTGGCCTTAGCTTCCGGGAATGGCAAGATCTGGTTTTGCCGCCAAAAAGCTCGTCTGAGGATCAGGACTCCAAGATTTTGCTCCTCCTGCCGGCCTAGGATCAATGCCAGGGGGATTCTATTGCTGCTTTAACCCCGTCCTAAGTATCAGCCACACTGGAGAAAGCTGCCGTCCCAACAGCTCTCTGAGTATGGCTGGCTCTTCTTCCCAGGCCGTAGCTGTCTGTCCCCAACCGCTTGCTGACAGAAAGGGATCTAGTCCCTCTCCTCCCGGCGCAGCCGCTGCAGGGCAGAAAGAGGCTTCTCCTCTTCCGACTGCTTTTCTGGGGTTGCTACCGGCAGAGGAGCTGTTTTGTTTTTCTCGGGTTCGGGCGAAAGTTTGCCTGCTTCCGAATCGACGGCTAGAGGAGAAGGGAGGTCGTTGGTCTGTTGGCCAGGCAGAGGGATCGACTCCAAGGGGGCCAGCAGGGATTGAATGTGGCTGTAGGTTTCGGGGTTGCTGCGGGCAGCATGGGCCAAGAGGGTAAGCTGCTCCTTGGCCGCCACCAGGTTCCCTAACTTAAGATCCACCAGCGCCAACTGGTAGCGGGCCTTAAAGCTAGTGGGATCCACCTCCACTGAGCGTTGGAAGGCGGCTCGCGCCTCTGCCAGCTTGCCTTGGCGGGCGTAGATCAAGCCGAGGTTAAAGGGCACGTCAGGATCCCGCTCCCTGGGAAGCACTTGGGCTTTGTCTTCTAGTTCAAGGGCGGCCCGGTAGGCGTTGATGGCTAAGGTGTAAAAGCCCATCTGCAGGTAACGAGCTGCATCTTCCTTGAGCTGGGCCACCGTTGGCTCGCCGGTGAGCAAATTCATAGGCGGCTGCGCATAGGCAGGCAGACCCACCGCCAAACCCAGCAGGCATACTACTGAACTCAGGCCCCAGGGTGCAGCCTGTCCACCGGTTTGTTGCTTATTCCTCACCATGATCGGTTTCCTCCAGCCACCTCAACACCACTTGTTCCACCCCTCACGGCCGGGAAAGGAAGCGAACTGGATCCCGGGCCCACCGAGGCAACGGCCTCACTCCAGAGACTATCCGCAATTGGACTGGGAAGCACGACTTTCCACTCGATCCAGCGAAAAAGGCCAGATTGAGATACCAGTGCGAAGGGCTGGCTGGGGCCTCCTGGTGGGCAAGGGCTGCCTTTAGGGTGGCTAGATCCCCGAAATAGCTAAAAATCTCGCTGTACTCACGCTGTTGCGCCCGTTCTGGTTCTTCACCAAGGGATCCCCGTGGCCGCTGCCAACTCCGGAGCTGTTCAGTCCCCAAATCGGAACCTCTTGGGCAAGCAGCAACGGAACTCAAGTGCCAAAAGCGCGATCCCCAGCATCCCCTAGCCCGGGCAGGATAAACCCCCGGTCGTTTAGCCGCTCGTCGATCATGGCGCAGAAAACTTGCACCATTGGGTAATGGGATCCCAGTCGCTGCAGCCCTGGCGGCGCGGCCAAGACGCTGACAATCCTCACCAAGCTGGGATCCGCTCCCCGTTTTTTCAGCTCATCCAAAACCCACAGCAAGGTACCCCCCGTGGCCAACATTGGCTCAGGGATGAGAATGCGCATCTGATCTGGAATCCGCTCCGGCAGGCGGTTGAGGTAACAACTCACCTGCAGCGTCTCCTCGTCCCGCACCAAGCCCACATGAAAAATCCGTGCCTGGGGCAAGAGGGCCTGACAGCCTTCCAGCATGGCCAGGCCAGCCCGCAAAATGGGCACGATGGCTAGCGGCGTGTTGGGGGCGATAACTTCTGCTGCCGCAGCTTCCAGAGGAGTTTGCACCTGCACCGCTTGGGTCGGGATCCACTCCCGCATCGCCTCGTAGGTTAGCCAGCGGCCCAGCTCCACCAAAGCCGTGCGAAAAAGAGGCATGGGGGTCTCTCTATCGCGGGCCACGGCTAGCCAGTGCTTGATGAGGGGATGGGGAGGGACGTAAACCCGCAGTTGCTGACTTGCCACCGGAGGATGCCTCAACCTGGGCGGTAGCATAGCGGCTTGCAGGGGTAGGAGGCAAGCCTTCTTCTTAGCCTTCCCCGCCGTTCCCTAGCTGCCAGCTTTTCCTCTGGCTTCCTCGCCGCGTTTAGTTACAATAGCGCCAGCGCCTCCTCAAATCTTCTGTTCGCGCTAGTGGGACGGGATGATCTCCCTCAACTTGCGGCCCAGCCTGGAGTTGACGGATGAAGTTTTTGAACAGCTCTGCCGGCAAAATCCTGAGCTGCGCTTGGAGCGCACTGCCCAAGGGGAGCTAGTGGCCATGGCCC
>NZ_JANSHR010000025.1:16453-38712 GCF_047461675.1 Synechococcus sp. R70.1 | reverse complement strand
CGGCCCACCTGCCTGGAAGGGGATCCCGTCCTCCCCGGCTTCGTTGCCGATCTCAACCTCGTCTGGGAATAGTTCCTAACCGCTTATGATTGCCCTTAACCTGCGACCCAGCCTGGAGTTGACGGATGAAGTTTTTGAACAGCTCTGTCGGCAGAATCCTGAGCTGCGCTTGGAGCGCACTGCCCAAGGGGAGCTAGTGGCCATGGCCCCCGTCGGCAGTGAAAGCAGTCGCCAAAACTTGAGCCTCAGCGCCCAACTCTGGCAATGGAACCACCAAACTCAGCTTGGCGTAGCCTTCGATGCTTCTGCCGGCTTTGCCCTGCCCAACGGGGCCATTCGCTCTCCCGATGCCGCCTGGGTTGCCAGGGAGCGCTGGCAGCAGCTGACTCCAGAGCAGCGGCGCCGCTTTGCACCCCTTTGTCCAGACTTTGTCCTGGAACTGCGCTCCCCGAGTGATGACCTGGCCACTTTGCAGGCCAAGCTGCAGGAGTACCTCGAAAACGGCTCCCAACTGGGCTGGCTGATTGACCCGGAAAGCCAAAGGGTCTACGTCTACCGTCCAGGCCAGCCTGTTCAGGTTCTAGAGCGGCCCACCTGCCTGGAAGGGGATCCCGTCCTCCCCGGCTTCGTTGCCGATCTCACCTTAATCTGGGAATGACTGGCCTGCCCATGGGCGTCGGCAACCTCGAACGTGCTGGCACCTATCGGGCGGGAAATGCAAGAACTGGATGAGCCCGAGAAAGCCCAGCGCCTTACTGGCCCTAGGCAAACTGGCCCACCACCTGTAGGGCAAAACTCAGCAAGAGGAAGGCCAACCAGGGGGAGAAGTCCAAGCCGCCGATGGGGGGAATAATGCCGCGGAAGAGGTTGAGATAGGGATCCGTAAGCTGGCTAAGCACCGACAGGATAGGGTTAGACCAGTTCAGTTGCGGGAACCAGCTTAGCAAAATCCGCACGATCAGCAGGGCGTTGTAGATGACGATGAACTGGTAAAGGGAGCGAAACAGCAAAGAGACTGCACCGCTGTAGACCGACCCCAGAGGGAGGTCGTCTAGGCCAGCAAGAGAGGACAACACGTGGCTAAGCATATGACTGGAAAAGGGGGAAAGGACTCATCCACAGCTTATCGGCAGAGCAGGCGGCTTAGGGTAGCGCCGGCAGAACCTCTGCCGCCTCTAGTTTGGCATGGGCAGGGATCCTTTGCTCAAGACTTTTCCTCCACAGCTTGGGAGGAGGTTTCCTTGATGAGCAATTGGGCCCGCGTGGCCTGAATGGCCTCGTTGAGCTCGGCAATTTTGGCTTCGAGGGTGCGGCGAACCTGGGCAATCCGTTCTGCCTCCTGCTCCCACTCCCTCCAGCTCCTCAAGCTGGACTCCGTTGCTTTCCCCAGCCCTCGAGAGCGGGGGCATTCAGGGCTAGTGGCGGTGCCGTCGAGGCGCTCGGGATCCCGGCCTTGACCTTCAGCGGATTCCTTACCTAGCTTGGGGGCGAGCACAAGCCCAAGGATCCCGCCGAGGATCCCTCCCACCACAGCCCCCGTTACCACACCAGCAATGAAATCACTCTGCCGATCTGCCACGCTTGCGTCCCAGTCAATTGAGTCTCCCTTCTTCCGTTCTAGCTCTCTTGCCCCGCCCCTGCCAGCAAACGAGGCCAGAGCTGGGGGAGTCGCCATTGGCTCAAATTTTCCAGGTAATCTTGCATCTGCTCCCTCAACCCGGCCAAGATGGCCTCCAGTCTGTTGGTCAAGGGCAAGGAGGCTAGAGCGGCTTGCCAAAGGTGAGCTAGTGACAAGTCAGGGCTGACTACCCGCCACAGCCGCTGCAACTCCTCGAAGTGCAGGCGATCATCTTCTGTAAGCGAGAGGATTAGCTGGCGGCGCAGCTCCCGTGCTTCCTCCGACATGAGATAGCGCAAGCCCATGCGGGCAGCAGGGATCCAATCCAGCCCACCATCGCTGCGGGCAACTTGAAGCAGGTTCTCCAGGCGGTTCCAGCGGAACTTGCCATCCTTAATCAGCACTTGCAACAGCCGCTGGCGAATACGAGGGGATTCATCGGTCAGCAGGCGCTTGGCCACGTAGGGATAGGCCACGCCGACGATGCGAAACTGCGGATAGAGACTGAGGGCCACCCCCTCCTGGGTAACCAAAGAGCGGATCACCAAGGCAAAGTGGGAGGGCACCTGGAAGGGGTAGCGGTACATCAAATCGGAGAACTGGTCGGTGGCGGTTTTGAAGTTGAAGTTAGCCACCTCCTGCCTCAGCACATCCGCCAACACCGTTTCTAGAGCAGGGAGCAGCTCTTGCCGATCTACATCCGGCTGTAAAAAGCCCAGGTGAATGAAATCGTCAATCAGGGCGTTGTAGTCGCGATCCACCAGGTGGACCAGCGCATCCACCAGGTACTCCTTCATCTGGTCGGTGAGCTGGTCCATCATGCCGAAGTCGATGTAGGCCAGGCGGCCATCCGGCAGGGCAAACAGGTTGCCCGGGTGGGGATCGGCGTGGAAAAAGCCGTATTCCAGCAACTGCTTTAGGCCGGCTACCACACCGATGCGCACCAATCGTTTCACCTCCAAGTTGGCGGCCCGAATGCGCTCCACATCGGTGAGCTTGATGCCGTCAATCCACTCCAGGGTCAACACGCGGCGGGTGCTGTAGGCCCAGAAGATGCGCGGCACATACACATCGGGATCGTCGCGAAAGTATTCAGCAAAGCGCTCGCAGTTCCGTCCTTCCTGGAGGTAGTCAATCTCCTCAAAGAGCTTGCGGCCAAACTCGTCTACCACTGCTGTCAAGGTGTTGCCCAGGTTGAGGGGCAACCAAGGGCCCAGCCAGGTGGAGGCCCAGCGGATGAGGTAGAGATCCAGGCTCAGCCGCTCCCGCAGGTGAGGCCGCTGCACCTTGACCGCTACCCATTCGCCGCTGTGCAACTGCGCCTTGTAAACCTGGCCCAGGCTGGCCGCAGCCACCGGCTCGGGCGAGATCTGGGCGTAAATCTCGGTAATTGGACGGCCCAGCTCCGCCTCAATGCAGGCAAACGCCTCCTCTGAAGGAAAGCTGGGCAGTTGATCCTGCAGCTTGGTCAGCTCCTCCAAGTAGTCTTTGCGCACCAAGTCGGGCCGGGTGGAGAGGGCCTGCCCTACCTTGATGAACGTCGGCCCCAGGTCGGTGAGCAGTTTGCGCAGCTGCGCCGCACGCTGGGGCACCTTGCGATTGCCCTGCCCCCAGAGCTGATCCCAGCGCAGGCAGAGAACAAACCACAAGAGAGGGCCAAGGATGGCCAGTGCCCGCGCCACCACTTGGGGCAGACGCCAGCGGTAGTAACGGGCAATAACCTGCGGATCGTAAACTTCTAGGTCAGCAACAGAGACAATCTGGTTAGGCACGCTCCAGGGATCTCACAGTCGTCTTAAACGAGCAATACCTATCGTAATGGCAAAAGTTACCTGATTTTTCTTCACTTTCTTTAACAGCACCTCTTTAGTCTCAGCCCGCTGGAGTCACGACCTTGCTTAGATGACGGTGTTGTCCGGGATCACCGAGTCCTTGATGATGGTGACAATGCCGTTGCTAATCCAGATTCCTTCCTCTTCCCGCTGGGCTTCGGTGACGTGATCTTTGTTGATGATGCGGACGTTGCGGCCGATGCGGGCGTTCTTGTCCACAATGGCGTTGGCAATGTGGGAGTTGGGCCCGATGCCCACCGGCGGGATCCCGGCCTCCAGCTTGGCCTGCCGCTCTTCTGCCGACTCGTAGTAGTCGGCCCCCATGACCAGGGTGTTTTCGATAACGGCATTGGCCTCTATGCGGCTGCGAATGCCGATGATGGAGTTGCGAATTTGGGCGTTTTTGATGATGCAGCCGTCGGCAATCATGGAGTTGACAATGTGGGAGTCGAGGATCTTGTTGGGAGGCAAAAAGCGCGGGCGGGTGTAGATGGGCATGTCCCTGTCGAAGAAGCTGAAGGGCGGGTTGGGCTGCTGCACCAAGGCCAGGTTGGCCCGGTAGAAGGCCTCGATGGTGCCGATGTCCTCCCAGTAGCCCTTGAAGGGGTAGGCCTGCAGGTGGTACCTGCCGATGGCTGCCGGCAGCACTTCTTTGCCGAAGTCGGTGTGCTCCTTCACCTGCAGCATCTCGATCAAAGCTTCCCGCTTGAACACATAAATGCCCATAGAAGCGATGTAAGGCTTGGCTTTCGCCTCTTCTGGGCTGAGGCCGAGGACTTGGGTATCGACTCGGCAGGCTTCTAGCAGCTCCCCTTGCGGCTTTTCCTTGAAATCGATCACACGCCCCTCGGCGTCAATCTTGAGCAAGCCAAAGCTGGAGGCCACTTTTTCTTCACAGGGGAGCACCGCCAGCGTCACATCCGCTCCAGTTTGCCGGTGATAATGAATAAAGGGGCGGTAGTCCATGCGGTAGAGGTGATCCCCAGAGAGGATGAGGAAGTCCCGCGGCTTCCAGGAGTCCATCAGCCAGAGATATTGGCGGACGGCGTCAGCCGTGCCCTGGAACCAGTCGGGGTTATCGGGGGTTTGCTGGGCCGCTAGGATATCTACAAAGCCGCCGGTGAAGGGAGACAGGCGGTAGGTGTTGATGATGTGGCGGTTTAGCGAGGCGGAGTTGAACTGCGTGAGGACGTAGATCTTATCGATATCGGAATTGATACAGTTGCTAACCGGAACGTCGATAAGGCGATACTTGCCTGCTAGAGGTACAGCCGGCTTGGCGCGGCGCTTGGTTAGAGGATAGAGGCGGGTGCCCCGCCCACCGCCTAGGATAATTGCCAGTACATCGCGCATGGTGGTTCTCCACCGGGTTACACCCAATAGCATAGACCGCGGTGAGGGGAAGCGGCTGCAACGGCCCTGGGGAAGCTGATGGCACGCATCCTGGCCTTTACCAACAACAAGGGCGGCACTGGCAAGTCCACCCTCTGCGTCCACGCGGCCCAGTTGACGGCCCAGCGGGGCCACGCCGTTCTGCTAGTCGATCTCACCTCCCAAACCACCGCCAGCAGCTTTTACCTCGAAGAGGCCGGATCCCTTCCCCCGGAGGAGACCGTTTGGGCTAGCCTCCACCCTCACCACCAGCGGCCTCTGGAGGAAGTCATCTATTGCACCGACAAGGGAGTGGATGTGGCGCCCTCCCACCGCACCATGGCCGAAGTGGCAGCCCACCTAGCGGCTTCCGGGGAGGCGGGCCAAAACCTCCTCCAGCGTCAACTGGATCCCTTGCTGTCGGAGTACGACTTTATCTTTCTCGACACGCCAGGGGAGCTGAATGCCCTCACCGCCAATGCTTTGCGGGCAGCCCAGCGGGTGTTGATCCCGACACGGCTCAACCGCGCCGACTTCTCCTGCACAGAAGAGACCCTGCGCTATATCGAGACCCTCAAGGGCGAGCTGAGCCAGGCCCGCGCTGTCCTGACCATGTTGGACGACCGCTACCTGCCCGGCGGCATTTGGTCGGGATCTCACACTGGACAGTTGTACGTGCAAGCGCAACAGATTTTTGCGGATGTGCTCTCACCCGTTACCATTCCAGATAGTAGCGACTTGCGCACAGCTTTCGATTATGGCCTGACGGTCATGGACTATCGGCCTGGGGCGGCCGTGTGCGGGCGCCTGCTGCAGTTTGTTGAACGTGAGGTGCTCCTGTGACTGGATCTGAGCGTAGCTTGTTTTCTCGTGCAGGAGGAGCCCCCCGCCGCCCCGCCCGGCGCAAAGTAAAGTCAGACTCCCCCTCCACCCCTGGACGTGAGGAAACGGCAATGTCTACCGCAGAAACGTCGGAACTCGAAGCCCTCAAAGGCCAGTTGGCGGAGGCCCAACGGCAGCTTCAGGAATACCAAAACAAAATCTCCAGCCTACAGGCTCAACTCGAGCAAGTCACAGCCCACCGCGACGAATTGCAAAAGGCACTGGCCCAACTCCAGGCAGTGGCAGATGAGCGGGCCAAAACCATCCAGGAACTGCAAAGCCGCCAAGGGCAGGCCACGCTGCCGGTTAAGCCCCAAACCTCTGCCTCCCCCCTGCAGGCACCCAAGAAGATCCTCAATCGGCCTATCTTTGACAATGTGTCCCCCACCGACGAAGACATGCCCCCCTACATGCTGGACTAGGCCAAGCTGGGATCCCCTGCCCAAACAGTTGGGTATTGCACCCAGGGGAAGGGGGGTGTATGGTTAGGGATCCCTGTCTTTACGCTATGACTGCGTCCCAGGCAAAGATGACGGTTTCTGGCGATGCCATTCCACCCCACGGAGGTACTCTAATTAACCGCATTGCCTCGCCTGAGGAGGCGGAGGAGCTCCGCTCCAAGGCCCAACACTGCCCTGTTATCCGCCTCGACGAGCGGGCTCAATCGGATCTCGAGATGATTGCCATCGGGGGCTACAGCCCGCTGACGGGCTTTATGGGGCGGGAAGATTACCATTCGGTTTTGGAGACAATGCACTTGGCCAACGGCCTGGCATGGTCGCTGCCGATTACGCTGCCAGTTTCGGAGGAAATAGCTGCCGGGCTCAAGGAAGGGCAAACCGTGGCCCTAGCCAATGCTGAGGGCAAGCTTTTGGGCGTGTTGGAACTGACCGAGAAATTTACCTACGACAAAACCCGCGAGGCGCAGCAGGTCTACCGCACTACGGATGAACAACACCCAGGGGTGAAGGTGCTCTACGAACAGGGATCCGTTTACCTAGCCGGCCCTGTCACGCTCCTGCAGCGGGATCCGCATCCCCTTTTTCCGGCCTACCAGATTGATCCAGCTCAGTCGCGGCAACTGTTTCGGGAAAGAGGGTGGAAGACGATTGTCGGTTTTCAGACTCGCAACCCCATCCATCGCGCCCACGAGTATATCCAGAAGTGCGCTCTGGAAATTGTGGACGGCCTGTTTCTCCACCCGCTGGTGGGAGCCACCAAAAGCGACGACATTCCCGCCGAGGTGCGCATGCGCTGCTATGAGGTGTTGATTGAAAAGTACTACCCCAAAGAGCGGGTGATCTTGGCCATTAACCCTGCAGCCATGCGCTATGCAGGACCGCGGGAAGCCATCTTCCACGCCCTTGTTCGCAAAAACTACGGCTGCACCCATTTCATTGTGGGCCGGGATCACGCTGGGGTAGGCAACTACTACGGCCCCTATGACGCCCAGCACATTTTCGACGAGTTCCGGCCCGAGGAGCTGGGCATCATCCCCCTCAAGTTTGAACACGCCTTCTACTGCACCGTCACGGGCACCATGGCCACGGTCAAGACCAGTCCCAGCCAGCCCCACCAGCGCATTCACCTCTCGGGCACCAAGGTGCGGGAAATGCTGCGCCGTGGCGAAGTGCCGCCGCCGGAGTTCTCCCGCCCCGAAGTGGCCCAGCTCCTTGTGGAGGCCATGCGAGAACGCAGCTCCTCCTAGCCTCTTGGTGGGAAACCACCCAGGCGCTGGATTCTAGACCTAGCCGAGAGCTCGAAGGCACGGGGCAGATTTTGCAGAGGTTAACGACCTGGCCTATCGACAGTTGCCGATTTTGGGTTTATCACTGAGGGGAGGGTGGTGCAAGCTGCCCACCTAAGCCTTCCGCTACCTACCCTGGGCTAGTGGCTCGACCCCAGCGCGCGGCGGAGGCAACTGTGTTTTCTTTGCCGTTTCCAGGGTCAACCTATGCAGAAATCAACCCTTCTTTCCAGGCTTGCCCTCGCCCTGCCCGCCTCCCTCCTGCTGGCAGAGGCTGCTCTGGCCTACCCCTGTAACTGGGTTGGGGCTGAAGCCTACAACTTCTCCAGCCCCACGGTTGAGGTTGACAGCTTCGAAGTGTTGCCTGCCTCCTCCTTTGCAGGTAACGGCTTCATTGGGGTGGCTATTGAAACGGTAGATGAACAGGCACCTCAAGGCGCCATTAGCCGCCGCCTGTTTGGCCCTGCCCCTCGCCTGCAAGGGATACGGGTCGTTGGCCTCCTCCAGAATGGACCGGCCCACCAAGCAGGTCTGGCGCAGGGCGACATTCTCCTCGGGGTCGACGGACAGCGGGTCACCTCGGTGCAGCAGGTTCAGCAGCTCATCCAAAACACCCCTGTGGGCCAGCGGCTACCGATTACCTTCCGGCGCGGCGGGCAGGTTCTATCCACAGTGGTGGTGGTGGGCGATGGCCGCGTGTTGCGCCCCCTGATGCTGCAGCAGCGGTAAGCGGGTGACCGCTGAGGTAGGCCTAGCAGAGACGGTCTGGGTGGTCTGCGGCCTCAACGGCTTGCTGGCTCTTGGCCTGCTTGCTTTAGTTCGCCCAATCTTGCGCTTGCGCACAGCGCTTTGGGTTACGGAGCGGGCCCTGGACAACTGGCAAAGAGCAGCAAAGCCGGCTTTGGCCATTACCTCGGCTGAGCTTCTCCACCTGCGGGCTCGCCTGCAAGCCAATCGCACCACCCTTGGCCGCTGGCGGCGCCGGCTCCAGTTCTGGCAGGGGATCCGCCGGCTAGCGCTTTGGCTGCAACAAAGGCTCTATGGATAGCTGCTCCTCCCTACCCAACCCCATCCGCTTGCAGGTCATGGCCAACGCTCTGGCCGGGATTGCCGAGGAGATGGGGGCACGTCTCATTCGCGGCTCCTACTCCGCCAACATCAAGGAACGGCGGGATTGCTCCACGGCTTTGTTTGACGCCCAAGGGGCTTGTATTGCCCAGGCGGCCCACATCCCGGTTCACCTAGGCGCTCTTTCCCAAGCCGTGCAGGCAGTGGTGGCAGCTGGCCCCCAGCCGGGAGAGGTGTTTGTCCTCAACGATCCCTATCAAGGGGGATCCCATCTGCCGGATATCACCGTGGTGGCGGCCATTCCCGGCCTGCGGGATCCCAGCCAGGTCTGTGCCTATGCGGTGAACCGCGCCCATCATGCCGACGTCGGGGGGATGCGCCCCGGCTCCATGCCCGCTGATTCCAGCGAGATCTGGCAGGAGGGTTTGGTGATCCCACCCGTACGGCTGGCCAGGTTTTCTCTGGAAGGAGAGTTGCGCTGGCAGGAAGATCTGCTGCGCCTTATTCTGGCCAATGTGCGCAATCCTGAGCAGCGCCGCGGAGACCTGCAGGCCCAAGTGGGAGCCAACGTGGTAGGGGCAAGCCGGTTTCGCCAGCTGCTAGCCCGCTTTGGCGAGGAGGAGGCTTGGCAGCTCATTGCGGAAGTGATTGCCTATAGTCGGCGGCGGATGCAGGCCCAGATCCGCGCGCTGCCCGATGGGATCTACAGGGCTGCAGATTGGTTGGAAGGGGAGGGGGATCCGCCCAAGCCGCTCCGCATCCAGGTGCAGATTGAAGTGCAGGGGGAGAGGTTGCGGGTGGACTTCAGCGGCACGGCGCCAGCCACGGCGGGCAACCTAAACGCCCCCCTGGCCGTGACCCGCTCGGCAGTGCTCTTTGCCCTGCGCTGCCTTTTGGATCCCACCGCCCCTAGCAATGCCGGGCTAGAGGAGCCCATCGAGATCGTGGCCCCACCCGGCTGCCTGGTCAACGCCCAATTTCCGGCGGCGGTGGTGGCCGGCAATGTGGAAACCTCGCAGCGCATTGCCGATGTGGTGTTCAAAGCCCTGGCGCCGGTGGCTGGATCGCGGAGCATTGCCCAAGGGCAGGGCACCATGAACAACTGTGTCCTGGGCAACCGCCACTTTACCTACTACGAAACCCTGGGGGGCGGCCAAGGGGCCAGTCGCCAGCGGCCAGGCCTGGATGGGGTGCATGTGGGCCTGAGCAATACCCTCAACACCCCCATCGAAGCCCTAGAGCTGGAGTATCCCCTGCGGGTGTTGCGCTACGAGCTGCGCCAAGATTCTGGGGGCATTGGGCAGCAGCGGGGCGGCTGGGGGCTGATCCGCTCCCTCCAGGTGTTACAAGACTGCACCCTTTCCCTTCTCACCGACCGCCGCTACTACGCCCCCCAAGGAGAAGAGGGCGGCGGAGCCGGCCAGGTGGGGATCAACCTTGTCAATGGGGAACCCCTGCCCAGCAAGATTAGCCGCCCCCTGAAAGCTGGCGATGTGGTGACCCTCTATACCCCTGGCGGCGGCGCCTGGGGCTCCAGCGAGGGGCAGGCGCGGGAGGTTGGGTAGCCCAGATGGGCAAGCAACAACTGCTCGCAGCGGCGGAGCACATCCTCGCGGCTGGTAAAGTGCTCCAGCCTTTGCACTTGTTGACCTTTCTCAAACAAAATTAAGGTCGGCAGCGAGCGCACCCGATAGCGGCGCGGCAGCCAAAAATTGTTATCCACATTCACCCGCACCACCTCAACGGCTCTCTCCCCTTCGGAGGCCAGGCGGTCGATAAGCGGTTGAACGAAGCGACACAAACCGCACCAAGGCGCGCCAAACTCTAACAACACCAACCCATCGCTTGTCAAAAGTTCTTGATTAAAAGCCTCTAAAGCAACTGGCGAGATCATTGCTCCCAAACTAAAGCAGTTGTTTGGGATCATGCTACCAGGCAACTCTGCTGGCTGCAGAAACCAGTTGCGGATGGAAAGCATAAAGAATCACAACAAAGCTCAACACCCCCAGATAGGCCCAGCGGAGAAACTCGCGCGGGTACAGTTGCTGGCGCCCTTGCAGAATGGCTAAGCCGGGGATCACGGAGGTGCGGGCCTTGAGATCGCGGAAGGCGTGGCCGTACTTGCGCTCCAGGCGGTAATCCCCGTGCCAAACGGCAAATAGGTGGTAGGCCACCAGCCCCAGCGAGGTGACCAGCATAAAACTGGAGCCAATCCACAGGGAATGGGCCACACACCAGATGACCTGACCGACTAGCTGGGGATGGCGGGTGAGGCGGATGATCCCAGTTGTAAACAAGTGGATCTCCGGCTGGCGAAGGGCGACAATCTCCAGCACGTTAAAGGTGGCCGGATACAGGAAGAAAAACGAGAGCGCAGACAAAAGGACGACAGTGGTGTGGATCCCGGGAACAGCCTGCAGATTCCAAAGGATTACGCCGTCGTAGCAGTGGTTAGAAAAGTAGACGAGCAACAGCGGCGCCAGGCTAAGACTGACCAGGACAAAGAAAAGGCGGTACAGACGCGCTCCCAGCCACGCTTCTCCCCAGGGGCGCAAGTAGGCTAGTCCACTGTGGGCGCAGGCAAATCCCAAGATCATGCCCAGCATGATGGCATGGGAGCGGTAGGGGGCCAGCCCTGGCAGCCAGTGGCTAAAAAGGGGGGGTGACATCCTCTTTCGCGGTTGCCGTGACCTATGCTTAGCTTAAAGATAAGTTACATTCGACTCCCCATGCAGAAGACTCTTTTCCTACGTCTTGTCGGCCTGCTCCTGGCGATAGCCCTTATCCTGGGCTGGGCGATCCCAGGCGCGCAAGCAGCCCGTCTCACTGGCAAGTATTACGAAGACAGCATGACCATCATCCAAACGCTGCGCACGGCTCTCTTGGAGGGGGATCCTGTCCTCAAGCCGGAGGAGGCGCGGGCGGAGGTCATGGAGGCCATGCAAGAATTTGTAGGGCGCTACCATGGCCCTCGCTACAACAAGTTGCCATCCTTCACGACCCTGCGCACGGTGTTCAACACCGTGGCCTCCCACTACCGCACCTCGGATCGACCGCTGGAGCCAGAAAAGCTAGAGCGGGTGCTGATGCAACTGGATCGGGCAGAGATGGCCTTGCGCCGTGAGGGTTAAGCTTTAGGCAAGGCGCAGCGTTGCTCTAATGCCAACGCGGTGGAGTCCGCTCTCCCAAAGCTCCAGCTGGCCTCCCATTTCCCTCAGGAGCCGCTCGCTAACCCGCCAGGCGGCGCTGTCTTGTGGCTGGATGGGCAGGCAGCACCGCCCTTCAAGCTTCCACTCCAGACAGAAGTGCTCCTCCCCGCCAGGATAGGCGCTCAGAGCCATTGAGCCGTAGCAGAGGGTGCGAATGCCCCAGCGACACACGCCCAGCAGCGCCTGCACCAGGCCATGGGGATCCGCCCAGACAGTGAGGCTGTCGGGAAGCCAAGAGGACTGAAGAGCGGTCCAGTCGTAGCGGATGCTCCGATCCTGGGCCTGGAGCCGAGTGAGGCTGTGGATCTCTTGCAAAAGAGGACGCAGGCGCGTTGGCCTTGGCCGCAGCGGCTGAATGGGCAGGTCGTGGCGAGCCAGGCGAGTGTATTCTTCCAGCAGCTTGAGCAGGCGCTCCACCGCCTCCTTGGCGCTCTGCAGGCACTCTCGCTCCTCCTCTCGAGAGTCGCACAGGTTGGACAACACCAACTGCAGGGCTCCCATCTGGCTGCTGAGGGGATTGCGCAGCTCGTGGCCGATACTCACCAGAAGCTCCTGCTGAAAAGCGCGCATCACCTCAGAGCGCTCAAAGGCAAACTGCCAGTCCATCTCCCCCTGGTCTGCGGCAGGGGCAGGCGGGAAAGAGGGAGGATCGGGGGGGGTGGCAGGCAAGGCTTTGCTCAACTGGAAAGGCAACCCGTCATTGGCGGTAGCAGCTCTTGGCCCCTCTCTGGGCTGGCAACGCTGCTCACCATTTTTTTACCCGACAAAGCAGGCGCTGACTACCCGCTCAACCCCGGCCAGATCCCGGTGCACCTGGATCTGCTGGTAACACCCCTGCGCTCGCAACTGCTCGGCCACCCAAGGTGCCTGGCCCTGCATCACCTCCACTGCCCAGAAGGAGTTGGGGGCTAGATAATCCGGCGCGCCCTCAATCAACACCCGCAGATGAACCAGCCCATCTTCCCCGCCGTCCAGGGCCTCTCGCGGCTCGTGCAGCCGCACCTCAGGCATGAGGTGATCTAGCTCCCTTCTAGGGATGTAGGGAGGGTTGGAGACAAGGCCGCGCAGCCGACCCCGCCAGGGATCCAAAGGCGTAAACCAGGATCCCTCAAGCAGATGCACCCGCTCCTGCAGCCCGTGATCGGTCACGTTGGCTGCCGCCACTGCCAGGGCTGCCGGGCTCACGTCCACGGCCAGAAGCTGCAGCTGGGGGTGCCTGTGGGCCAAGGCAATGGCGATGGCGCCGCTGCCGGTACCCAAGTCAGCAAAAGGGGAGCCCGGGGGCAGAGGGTTGGCCTGCAGCCACAGGGAGGCTTGCTCCACCAGCAGCTCAGTCTCGGGGCGCGGGATCAGCACTGCTGGCGTTACCTGCAAGCTCAGCCCTGCCCACTCTACCTTGCCCAGCAGGTATTGCAGAGGGATGCGCTCCTCTAGCCGACGCCGCCACAGCGCCTCCACCTCAGCCAGCGGATCCCCCTTCCCTACTGGCGGCCGACCCAGCAGCCGTTCCAATGGCCCCCAGCCCAGATGCTCCCTAAGCAAGAGATCCACTTCCTGCGGGGAAATGCCAGCAGCCCGTGCTGCCTGGAGAGCCTGCGCCCGCCATGCCAGCAACTCTTCCACCAGCGCCGAGCGGGATCCCCCTGCAGCTTGGTTCAACGGCGCTGAGGTTGAGGCGTGGCCGAGGGACTGGCCTGGGGAGTTGCGGAGCGTATCCACGACTGCACGTACTCCAGCGAGGCACGCGGTGGGATGAAGGCAATCTTTTGCACATCCTCTTGGGCATCAGGTGCCAACATGCGCTCCACCACAATGGCTAGCGAAGTGACCTCAATCTGGGTTTTGCCAACCACGCTGGGGTTTTGCGCCGCCGCCCGCTCCAGAGCTTTCTTTAGGTCGTTGCGGTCAAAAAAGAAAGGCACCACTTCCTGGCCATTCTGCTCGATGGTCAGCAGCCCCTCGGGGGAGCGGCCATAGAACAGAGGCACGCCAATGGCCTCTGGGGGCACCTTTTGCCCCGTTTCTTTGAGCACCTGCTTGGCTGCCTCTACATCACCAGGGCGGGGCACCACCTCAAAGTACAGATTGCTATTTTTAGCTCGCTCTTCTTCCGATTTCTCATAGGCATAGCCTAGGGGGATGGGCACCACTCGGGCTTGCTTGCCTATCTCGGGGTTTTTGGCCTTCACCTGCTCCAGGGCTTGCTGGGCTTGGTTTTGATCTAGCCAAAGAGAAGCCACCTGAATGGTGCGACCCTCCCGCTCCACGTTGGCAACCACAGGGGTGCCGTTCTGCGAGACAATGGCAAAAACCGGCACCAGGTTGAGCCGCTCGGCTACCTCCTGACGACTCAGGGGGGCTGCCACTACCTGAGCCGGCCAGAAGCTCCCCTGAGCCAATACGGGGATCCCCACCAGCCCCAGCAGCAGAGTGCTACGGAGGGCTAACGCCATTGCTGCCCGTCTGCCGGCCTGAGTTGCAGAGCGGCAAGAGAATCGCAAAGGTGGCGCTGCCTTGCTGTGCTTTTTCCTCTTCATCTTCACTCCCGACGTCGCGCCTTGTTCTTGTTGCCATCCTGGCGAGAGCTCCTGGGCCACCCTAGAGGTCAAGTTAAAGCATTTGTTAAGCCCTGTCGAGGGGTAAGGCTCCTGCTTTGGGTGGGGATCCCGCATACCCCCTACTATATACGGGGTCGAAGGAAATCGAACCACCCTAGATGCAGATCTCAGGGCAAACCGTGAATCCTCATCCCAACTTCAGGCAAAGCCCTTGCTTTTGGAGTGGTTTTGCTTGAGATCAGGTGCCAGGGATTCCTCAGGACAAAACAGGCGGCATTGCTCGACGGTAACTCGAACTCGCGTGCCCACTGGCAATGCCTCCCGCGCTAGGGCATGCAACTCCTTGCCCGTCTCCGTGGCTAGGCAATAGCGATACTCCCGCCCCAAAAACTGGCGATCCCGAATGATTGCCTTTCCTTGGGGATCGGGATGCAGGCGGAGCTCCTCCTGCAGAACCATCAACTCTGCCCACTGCAGATTGGAGTCGGGCTGATCCCCGACCGCGCGGAAGGGAAGGTGCAGCAGCTCCTCAACTTTCCAACCCCACTCGCGCCGCTCACAGCGGAGAAAGTTGGCCTGGGTAATAAACTCGGCCACAAAGCGAGTAGCCGGCTCTCGGTAGACCTCCTCTGGCGATCCCCATTGCTCAATACGGCCTCCCCGCATCACCGCCACCCAGTCGGAAAGAGAGAGAGCCTCTTCTTGGTCGTGGGTAACGAAAATGGCCGAAGTCCGAGTTTGCTTGAGGATCTTGCGAATTTCCTCCCGTAGGTAGTAGCGCGTCTGCACATCCAAGTTACTCAGCGGCTCATCCAACAGGATTAGGCTGGGCTTGGGGGCCAAGGCTCGGGCCAGCGCCACCCGCTGCTGTTGTCCACCCGAAAGTTCATGGGGATAGCGGTGGACATAGTCTTCTAGGCCCACTAGCCGCAACACCTCGTAGGCGCGTTCCCGCGCCTGTTGGTGGTAAGCTTGCCTCTTGCTGGCCACCGCAGGGGATTGAAGGCCGAACATAACATTTGCCAACACGTTCAGGTGGGGAAACAGGGCAAAGTCCTGAAACACCAGCCCCACTCCCCGCCGCTCTGGCGGAACCCACTGCCCCTCCCCCGCCACCACCTGACCCCCTATTCGGATCCGGCCGCTGTCCGGCTGCTCAAAGCCAGCAATGATGCGCAATAAGGTGGTTTTCCCACAGCCCGACGGACCGACGATCCCCAGGATATCCCCTTGGGGCAGGCGAAACGCCACCTCCTGCAAAACCAATTGCCGCTGACCAGGAAAACCCTTGCTGAGGCCCTCAACCTCAAGAATGTAGGAAGAGTCCGCCTGGCCAGCGTTGGACATCGAGAAAGCCAAGAACTCGGCCATGACAATTGTTGCAAGAGATTTTCACTACCTTTACCACGCTACCACACCTCCGGCCCTCCCCGGCCTGCTGCCGGTTAGATAAGGGGCAAGCAGGAACTAGTGTTACACTGAGTTAACGAAGTTTCTCAGGCTCTGGCGGCGCTTGTTCCCGACGGCGCGTGCCAGGTTTTCTTGTGGATGAGTTTTGAGACAAAGTTGCCGGAACGTGCTCTGGTTACAGGGGCCAGTCGAGGGATCGGCAAAGCTGTGGCCCTGGCCCTAGCCCAGCAGGGGCTGACAGTTGCGCTAGTGGCTCGTTCTCAACCTGATTTGCTGGCAGTGCAGGCGGAGATCCAGGCAAAAGGGGGAAAGGCAGAGGTTTTTCCCATCGACCTGGCCGATTTGACCGCTCTACCGCAGCGGCTGCAAGCTCTTCTGGATCGATTTGGCGGTTGTGATGTTTTGGTGAACAATGCCGGCATAGCCCACGTTGGGCCTTTGGCCACTCTCTCGCTATCTGAGTGGCAACGGGTGATCGACTTAAACTTAACAGCAGCCTTCCTCTGTGCCCAAGCCGTCCTTCCGGGAATGCGCCAGCAGGGCTTTGGCGTGATTGTCAACGTGGTCTCGATTGCGGGCAAGCGAGCTTTTCCCAATTGGGGGGCCTACTGTGCCAGCAAGTTTGGCCTACTCGGCTTTTCCCAAGCCTTGGCTGAGGAAGAACGGCAGCACGGTATCCGGGTAACCAGCCTCTGCCCTGGAGCGGTGAACACGCCCCTCTGGGATAGGGTGGAGGTTGATTTTGACCGCTCCCAGATGCTCTCGCCGGAGTGGGTAGCGGATGTGGTGGCCTATCTCGTCCGCCTGCCCAGGGGTGCTGTAGTGGAGGACCTAACCCTCATGCCAGCAGCCGGGACCTTGTAGGTGGGGCCAGCTCTGACCCTTCCGAAAGCAATGCTTGTCAGCCCGGCTTTTGAGCCAACCATCTCGCGGCAGCGTCTCTCCTGACAAATTTCTTCAACTCCTCGTTTCAACTCAAGGGATATCCTGCTATGACTCTTGCCAAGCCTGGATTGAGTGCCGAGTTTTGCCTAAGCGACAAAGCCAACCTCAAGTCTCGGGTTCTCCGCGATCTGTCCCCTTCGACAGAGCCAGAGACTTCAGAAAGCCTAGATCCGGCAATGGTGGCGGCAGTGGAGACGTTGCTACGGGGAATTGGCGAGGATCCCGAGCGGGAGGGCCTCAAGAAAACCCCGGAGCGAGTGGTGGCGGCGCTGAAGTTTTTGACCAGCGGCTATCGACAGTCTTTGGAAGAGCTCATCAATGGGGCCATCTTCGACGAAGGCCACGATGAGATGGTGCTGCTGCGGGACATCACTGTGTTTAGCCTCTGCGAGCACCACCTCTTGCCCTTCATCGGCAAGGCCCATGTGGCCTACATTCCTAAGCAAAGGGTAGTGGGCTTGAGCAAAATTGCCCGTATTGTGGAGATGTACTCCCGCCGCCTGCAGGTTCAGGAACGCCTGACCCGGCAAATTGCGGAAGCCTTGATGGAGGTGTTGGATCCCTATGGGGTTGGAGTGGTTATCGAGGCTACCCACATGTGCATGGTGATGCGCGGGGTTCAAAAGCCAGGCTCCTGGACGGTTACCAGCTCGATGGTGGGGGTGTTCCGGGAGGATCCCCGCACGCGCGAGGAGTTCTTGAGCCTTATTCGCCACCCGTCCAACCTTTAAGGCTCCCGCAGAGTTTTGCCGGCAAGGAGATTAATCCCCTACTTAAGTGGGGAAGACTAGCCTAAGATTGATGCAAACTCTGCCAGCAGCGAGGCCTGTCATGAGCGAGGTCAGCCCCGAAAAAGACGCTGGTTGGAAGCCGCCAACCCCGCCTGGTGTCCAACGCTCCCCACGGGCGGCTGCCCAAACACCATCAGCGGAACCCCCAACTCAGCTGGATCCGTTGGTGAACAGGACTACCCCTCTCGCGCCAGGGATCGGCTCGCGTCCTTCCGCCAGCGCTCCCAAGCCTATCCTGGGCCGGCCCGTCCCGCCAGAGGTAGCTGTCGCTCCTCCCCAGACGCCAGTGCCCATGCCGGGCTCTGTGGCTCCTCCGCAGGGATCTCTGCCCACTGCTGCTGCGGCAGCTCGGCCTCAAGCCTCCCCTCCCAGGCCAGCGGCTCCGCCTTTTGTCCCGCCGGCTCGTCCGACGGCCGTTGGTCAGGTCCCGCTGGCTGCTGCTCCTAAGTCTGCCCCCTCTGGCCCGACGCTGCGCCAACTGGTGCAGGAAGCCTACGAAAAAGGCTACTCGGACATTCACCTGGGGGTGGGAGAAGTACCCCGCTTTCGGGATCGGGGGGAAATTGTGATCAGCAACCACCCCGTTACCACCACTGAGATGTTCTATAGCTGGCTGCGGGAAAGCCTGCCGGAAAACCAAATCCGCCAGTTTGAAGAGTGCTTAGAGCTGGATACCGCCATCCAGTACGAGGGCTTGGTGCGCTGCCGGGTCAACTGCTTCGTCTCCCTCCTTGGGCCAGCCATGGTGCTGCGCCTCATCCCGCTCAAGATTTTGACGCTGGAGCAGTTGCGGGCGCCGGAAGTGCTCAAGCGCATTGCCGAGGAGCCCAAGGGCCTCGTGCTGGTGACTGGCCCAACTGGCTCCGGTAAGTCCACGACGCTGGCGGCAATGGTGGACTATATCAACTCCAACTTTGCCAAGCACATCATTTCCATTGAGGATCCCATCGAGTTTGTTCACCAGAGCAAGAAATCCCTGATTCGGCAGCGGGAGGTTGGGATCCATACCCTGGAGTTTGCTAACGCTCTGAAAGCCTCCCTGCGGGAAGATCCGGACATCATCCTCATTGGGGAGATGCGGGATCGGGAAACCGTAGATATCGCCCTCAAGGCCGGCCAGACAGGCCACCTCGTGTTTGGAACCCTGCACACCAACAGCGCTGTTCGCACCATCGAGCGTCTGCTAGGGATCTACAAGCCGGAAGAGCAGGAGCCGATGCGCCTGCAGCTGGCGGAAACCCTGGTGGCCATCATTGCTCAGACGCTGGTGCGCACCACCGACGGCAAGCGCACGGCAGCCCACGAGATCATGCGCAACACCGATGCCATTCGCGACTACATCAAGCGGGGAGCGGTGGACGAGATCGAGGAGCTCATTGCCGACGGCTCCTACGAGGGCATGTGTACCATGAACCAGTCGCTGTTTCGGCTCTATCAGGAGGGGCGGATTACAGCGGAGGTGTGCCTGGAGGCAGCTCCGCGGCGCAACGAGATGGCCCAGTGGCTGCGGGGCCGGATATAGGCAGGACAGGTGCAGGTGCTTGAGGGAAGGCTTGCCTTATCCTAGACTGAGAGCAACGGGCATGCTTATCTCCTCAGGCAAGCTTTGGCTAGGGGGATAGGTTGGTGGTAAAAGCAAGTTAGAAAACAGGAGAATCTCTACCGTGAGCGTGATCAACCAGCTCATCGAAACTGCAGATAACCAGCTGCGCTATCTCTCAGTTAGCGAGCTGCAAGCTATCAAAGACTACATGAGCAGCGGGGAAAGACGGCTGCAGATTGCTCAGGTGTTAACTGAGAATAGAAAGCGGATTATCGATCAGGCCCAGAAACAGCTATTTGCCAAGCGACCTGAATACCGACAACCTGGTGGCAACGCCTACGGGGAGAAGCGCTACAACCAGTGCCTGCGGGACTACGACTGGTACTTGCGTTTGGTAACCTACGGCATCGTCGCTGGCAGCAAGGAGCCAATCGAGTCCATTGGCCTGATAGGGGTGCGGGAAATGTACAACAGCCTCAACGTACCCATTGCCGGCATGATCGATGCGATGGTCTTTTTGAAGGAAGCAGCCCTCAGCTTGTTGGATCCCGATTCGGCTGCCGAGGCCGCTCCCTACTTTGACTACATCATCAATGCCCTGAGCTAGCTGCCCTTGGAGGAAAGGGAGGCTAGGGCCGCACGGGCGCAGGCGGCTACTTGTTCCTGGGGATCCTGGGCAAGCCGGGCAAGACCAGCTTGGGCAGCTTCCGTCCCTAACTTACTGAGGGCAATGCAGACGCGGTAGCGCAGTTGCCAATCCTCAGAAGCGATGAGGGGCTCCAGGTAGGGGATGGCCCGCGGATCCCCCAGATCCCCTAAAGCTGCAGCAGCGGCGGTGGTTAGCAGTTCATTTCCTTCCTGGAGAGCCTGCACCAGCGTGTCGAAGGCGGCGGGGTTGCCTAGCTCGCCGAGGGCGGCAACGATGCTAAAGCGCACCAGCCACTCCGTCTCCCGCTGATAGGCCTCTAGGAGATCGGCCAGGGCCTGCGGCTGCTTGAGATCCCCCAGAGCAGCAGCAGCGGCAGCTCGCACGTCGAACTCGGGATCCTCCCGCAAAGACCGCTGCAGAATTGGCAAAAGGATGGCTGGATCGATCCCTTTTGCGGCCAGGGTGCCCAGTTGGCTGATGGCAGCGTAGCGGACGCGGGCATTTTCGTCGGCTACTGCCTGCTGCAACAGCGTCAAGCTTTCCGGCGGGGAGAGTTCTCTGGCCTTGTTAATAGCGCGCAGCCGCTCTCCCAAATCCTGAGAGTTCAACAGCTGCAGCAAGGCTGTCAGTGAAGGCGGATCCCCAGCAGTTGTTGTCATAGTTCTTTCCCTCCGTAGCTTTCTCTGGCTGTAGCAAAGAAGGAAAACTCAGTGTTATCATTCTGAAGCAGTGTGTGCCGTCTTTCGGTCCTATGGCCTTATTGCAGAAAGAAAAGCAGGAGATTATCGAGAGATATCGACTGCATGACACTGATACTGGCTCTGCCGATGTGCAAGTTGCCTTGCTAACCAGCCGCATCAACCAACTCTCGCAGCACCTTCAGAGAAACCCTAAGGACTTCAACTCCCGCCGCGGCTTGCTGATGATGATTGGTCGCCGCAAGCGACTGCTCAACTACATCGCTAAGCATCATCCCGAGCGCTTCCGGGAGTTGGTCGAACGGCTAAACATTCGGGTGAAGAAGTAGCTAGCCAGTCAAGGCACAGCCGAGGAGCTACCTCCGTGGGCAAATCTAGCCGCCATTCCAAAGCTTCTCAAGGCCGCCCCAGTCAACCTGCTGGGCAGGGGGAGAAAAAGCCAGCCAAAGGAGAGCGGGTTGCTGTCATTCCCCCTGAGGTAAGCCGGCGCATGGTGCGGCGGATCCTCATTTTTTCTGGGATCCCTTCTACGCTTGGCCTAAGTAGCTTTGTTGTCAACTACTATCTTTTAACCAACCATGTGATAGCCCTGCCCCCCTACTTTACTTTGGTGGAGTCGCTGGCCTTTTTTGGCCTTGGCTTTTTGGGCATCAGCTACGGTGTCTTCTCGGCCTCTTGGGATCCAGAGCCCGGATCCCTGCTGGGCGTTAGTGAGTTCCGCCGCAACCTAGGCATTTTCCTCCAGCAATGGCGCGAAGCAGCAAGCGGCTCTGCCTCTTCGAAAGCCGACGAGACCTAGCTGCTTTGTGCTCTGGCTGGGGGGTTCAAAACAAGCTGTTGGGGCTATAGCCGCACCTCAGTTCCCTCAAAGAACCCACGGATGATCAAAATGGCCCCTTCCCGGCTAGCAGGAGTTCCTGGTTCATCTTCCGTCCCACCTTCAATGTTGCCGGTGGGGAACTCTTGTTCCAGGAACCACTGGCCGGAAATGCGCTCAGCAGAGGTCGTTGAATCGAAGACAAGGTTCAGATTTCCTCTTTGTGTTCCCCCACCAATATCAAGCCGGTTAAACGGCCCTGATAACTGTGCTCCGGCCAGGGTACGGAAGACGAAATCTCCTGTGGCGGGCACGATGCCTTGAAGGATAACGGGCTCAGGGTTGATTCCTTCCACGGGCGAGCCGGGTAAGATACCTATACCTGTAGAACGCTCCGTGCGCAAGGAGAAAAAGTAATCAAAGGCTGTTGGGGCACCCAGTCCAGGAGTAGGGACAGGTAATTGAGGAATTGGGGTGGGAAAAGGCCGCGGTGGCGGGCTGACCTGCACAAAGTTGAGAACTGTGCTGACGTTGGCCGGATCAAACTCCGCTTGAACACGACCGTTCAGTAGGCGGCGGATGCGAACCAACTGATTGGGCAAGATGTTCGGTCGAGTCGGATCCGGAGCAAACAGCACCGACTGGGTGCCTACCTGGGCAGGACGATAGACGATCTCCGCCTGGTTGGGACGGAAGTTCAGGCGGGCATAGAGAGCCAAGGGATCCTCAGGGGTGCCATCGCCTGCAACACCTCGCTGCCGCACCACAAAGCTGGCGGAGAAACTGCCCGTTTGGAGAATAGCGACTACAGGACCTTGAGGTGGAGGAGGGTTGACAAAGCTTCCTGCGGGTGGGTTGCCGTTGGGGCCAGGATCTTCATAGAGTACCCCTGTGGTAGGGACAATGAGAGAAGAGTCCCCCTCGAGAACGACCTGACTGCCATTTCTGTTCACCAGAATGCGACGCACGGTGAGCGTTAAAACAGTGCGGTCATCTCGGATAGCCCTGAAGGTGGTATTCACCCGAATGCGCTGGTCGTTGGGGTTTGTCGAAATTGCAACCAGCCCGGCGATATTGAATTGCGTAGATAGCCTGCCGTCGTTGGGGCCAAAGGCAATGAG
>NZ_JANSHR010000025.1:0-16353 GCF_047461675.1 Synechococcus sp. R70.1 | reverse complement strand
CGGCGATATTGAATTGCGTAGATAGCCTGCCGTCGTTGGGGCCAAAGGCAATGAGATTCACCAGCGGTGTGGTTCGCCCAATTTGGATGGCCAGGGTGCTGGAGCGAAGGGTGGAGTCAATCGTCAAGTCACTAATCGTCAAGTCACTGGCTGGGATCTCGTTCACAGGCAAGATGCGGGCTTCAACATTGGCGATGCGAGCTTCACCGCTTCCCTGCAAGGGGTTGGTACGCACAGGGATCCCGTTGTCAAACCTCGGATTGACATAGTCCAAGCGGAGGCTGGTGGTCTCCAGCACCGAGCCGGGGGTAAAGCGATACTCCTGGGCCGAGACAAACGCTGTGGGATCCACCTGGACAGGCCCAGGTAGGGTTGGCGCCTCATTAACCTCGCCGCAGCCCCCTAAGAGCAAAACCCCACACAACACTGCCAATGATCGACCTTTGAAGTTCATACGGCACTGCCTCACACACCCTAATCTGTGGAAATTCACACACAAAATGGAGGGGAAGGCACCCAACCCCCAACGCTACAGGTAGGCTGGTTGCCCCTGCTCGAGGCTATGATACCCCATATCTAGGGGATGGGCCATTTCCAGGAAAATTTCCTGGATTTGCTTTGCCGCTGGCTTGACAACGCTCTGAGATGCAGTAGAACTAACGGCAGACATTCCCCCTTGAAACGGGATCTCCACGTAATCTTGCCAATGCACATGGGCAGATTCAGTGGATCTCGGCTGGACGCAGTTGGAAGAACTTGCTGTGGTGTGAGTGAGTGGAGACTTCCCTGATGAAACGACGTTCTGGGTCAGCCCTTGGCCGTGGTGGCCTTCCCCTTCTGGCAACTTGGGCTTCGCTGGCCCTGACCACTGGTTGCAGCAGCGAGACTACCAGCGGGCTGCCGCCCCTCTTGACCGCCGATGGATCCACGCCTCCTCCCGTGGCTGTGGCTCCCACCATTTCACCCAACCTCACGCCCATCACCTTCCGCCCCGGGCCGGACTTTGCCCCCATCACCCCGCCGCCCATCCAGCCCGACCTTCCGGATCCGCCTAGTCTGTTGCCAACTGGGGAGTTTAATCTTTTGCTGTCCGCCCCGCCAAACCCTGCTGTGATTCCCCCAGTGGGATCCGCCTTTGTAACTATCACCTTGCGCGGCTTACTTGCTCCAGGAGTGATCAGGAGCGTAGAGGTTCAGTTTTTTAACATCAGTCGCGGCACAGATATTACCGGTATCTTTTTGCCGACGGCAATTGAGCAGTTTAGAAATACGCTGATAGGCAGAGGCAATAGCTACGACGACCGAATCAACGGGATCACGCTTACCAACGGCTTCACCTTCCCGGCGGATCTAGCCGCCTACAACACCAACGTTGCTGCGGGAGAAAGGGTTTTGGTGATCGTGGTCATTCGAGATTCATTTGGTCAAGCTCTGAGGCTGGAAGCGCGCGCCCAAGCCACCTAAGCTGGAGCTGAGTAAGGCTGTTTGGGTTTGTGCCACGAGAGAGTTGAATGGCAGGAGGATGAGGGAATGAAAACGGGAAAAGTAGCTGGGGTTTTGGCTTGCTTGTGCTTGGGCTTGCTAACAGCTTGTCAACAAACTAAAGAGGGGAATCCAATCAGCTCGCTGCCAGGGCCAATCATCCCTGTGCAAAACCCGAATACAGAACCCGGAGGAACGGGGGTAGGGCTGCCATCCACTCCTCCGATTGGATCTGTTCCCCCAGGTCAACCCAGCCCTCTTGTGCCCCCTCCTGTGTCGGCGCCGACGATCCCGCCCCTGCCCACTCCCAATCCCTCTCCCAGCATCGTTGGCCTGCCTCCGGCCCCCTTGGCTGCTCCAACCTTTACCAAGAGCTTTAGTCCCAGCACAACTTCGGTAGGTGTTCCTGTTACTTTGAGTTTTTCGATCACCAACAACTCCGGCATCCAACTGACCGGCCTCAGCTTTGCGGAAATTCTGCCGGCAGGGCTATCCGTTGCTGCCGCTCCTGGCCTCAACAATACCTGTGGGGGAACTGCAAGCGCCCCTCCAAATGGAAGCTTTATTTCTCTGACCGGCGGCCAGCTCAGTCCCAACTCAAGCTGCCTGATAAGCGTTCAGGTGGTTGCCGCAAACGTGGGTACCTACACGAACCCTGCCACAACGCTTACCAGCAACCAGGCCCCTGCCGCTCTAAGCGCACCCGTCAGCCTAACTGTGAACCCAGTTCTTCCTCCAACCTTTACCAAGGAGTTTAGCCCTAACCGAGCAACAG
Organism: Synechococcus sp. R70.1; assembly: GCF_047461675.1. Classification (NCBI taxonomy): domain Bacteria; kingdom Bacillati; phylum Cyanobacteriota; class Cyanophyceae; order Synechococcales; family Synechococcaceae; genus Synechococcus; species Synechococcus sp. R70.1. The sequence continues at coordinate 14,096 of NZ_JANSHR010000025.1, read as the reverse complement.
TGGGTGGCAGTGTGGCTGTCATCTTTACGATCACCAACAACGCTCCTGTACCTCTATCAGGGCTCAGCTTCATAGATTCTTTGCCGGGCGGGCTGCGAATTACCCTACAAAATGCTGTTACCTTGAACACTTGTGGCGGCACACTCACCGCACCTCCTAGTGACCTTGGCCCACCAGCGGTTAATTCAACCACGATTGCCCTTCAAAATGGAACCCTGGCTCCAAATTCCTCCTGCGTGGTTTCTGTATCGGTCGAACAAATTAACCCCCGGGCTGCGAACTACACCAACCCACCAGTTACTCTCTTTAGCAGTGGGGCGCCACCAGTTCAATCCAATCAAGCACGTGTGGATTTCAGCTGAGCCCCCTGCAAAATCCTGGCTATTGATTGGCCGATGTCTGAACAGGGTAGTCGAACTTTTCCGGGGAATTCAAAATCTGTGGGATCTTGTGCTAGCTGAAGGATTCCGGCTGAATTTTGAGTCAAGCGATCCAGCTTTGCCAAAGAAGCCGTACTTTGTCCGACTTTGCAAGATTTTGTGAACAAGTGGGATCCTTGCCCTGCAAGGGATCCGCATCAACCTCAATCAACCTGGCCGATCAAGGCGGCTGCCCAATCCAGGAGGGCGTTCACTGCTTCTAGGTCTTTCGCTTCTGAGTACAGCCGCAGCAAAGGCTCGGTGCCGCTGCCGCGCCACCCCCCAACACTTGCGCAGGACTTTGGAACCAGCAGACAACAGCAGGCAGCGAGGCTAAGAGGAGGCGGCTGCCATCTCCCGTGCCAGGACCCATTCCACCAAGGTGCGCACGCCGTAGCCAGTGGCGCCTTTGTTGGTGTAGCCCGAGTCTTTTTCAGCCCAGACGGGGCCAGCTATGTCTAGGTGGGCCCAGGGAGTTTTCTCCACAAATTGCTTAAGGAAGAGGGCGGCAGTGATGGAGCCGCCAGAGCGAGGACCGGTGTTTTTCATGTCGGCTACGGTGGAGCTGAGGCCCTCGAAATAGCTCTCTTCCAGGGGTAAGCGCCAGATCTTTTCGCCAGAGAGGTTGGCTGCCTGCTGCAGCTCCTGGGCCAGCTTCTCGTCGGGGGTGAAGAGGCCGGCGATTTCCTCTCCTAGGGCAATGACGCAGGCGCCGGTCAAGGTCGCTAGGTCAACAATGGCGTCCACCCCTAGTTTCTCGGCAAACACTAGGGCATCGGCCAGGGTAAGACGGCCCTCGGCATCGGTGTTGTTGACCTCGATGGTCTTGCCGTTGGAAGCGGTGAGGATGTCTCCCGGGTGCAGGGCCCGACCGCTAATCATGTTTTCCGTGGCGGCCACGATAAAATGCACCTCTACCCGCGGCTTGAGGGCAGCTAGCGCACGGGCCGCTCCCAAGACGGCTGCCGCCCCGCCCATGTCGGTTTTCATCATGGCAATGCTGCGGGAGTCGGTTTTGATGTTGAGGCCGCCGGAGTCGAAGGTGAGGCCCTTGCCCACCAAGGCCAACTTGGCAACAGGCTCCCCTTCCTTGGGCTTGTAGGTGAGGTGGATAAACTGAGGCGGCAGATCCGAGGCTTGGGCCACGCCCAGGAAAGCCCCCATGCCTAGGGCTTTGCACTCTTCCCGCCCCAGGATCTCCACCTCTAGGCCGTAGTCTTGGGCCAGTTGCCGGGCAGTGTCAGCCAGGGCAGGAGGCGTGACGACGTTGGCGGGAGCAGCCACCAGTTCGCGGGCCAGGATCGTCCCGGCAGCCATCTCGGTGGCCCGCTGAAGGGCGTTCTCACAGTCTTGGCGGGCCTGGGCCAGTCCCGGCACCAAGAGCGTGACTTCTTCAACGGCAAAGCCGCGCTCTTCGTCGGGCTTGGGGGGAGATTTGAAGCGGTTATCCTGGTGGGCCACCAGGAGGCTGGCTTCGGCCACCGCCTGCACTGCTCGCCCCTGATCCAAGCCAGTTTCCGGCAAAGACAGCACTACCTGCTTGGCTTTAAGGCTGTGGGCCTGGCGCAGGCCGTTGGCAGTAGCCCGTCGCAGTCCTTCCAAAGTCAGCGCGGCGGGATCCCCCAGCCCCACCAGCACCAGCTTGCGGATAGGCCCTGGCAGGCGCAGGGCGAGGCTGCTGTTGGGCTTGCCCTGAAACTTCTGTTCTTGAGCTGCTTCCGCCACCAACCCCGACCACACTTTCTCGTCCAAGGAAGCAATTTCGGCAGGCAGCGAGAAGGTGGCGTTTTCGCCGCTGGGGGCAAAGCAGTAGACCAGGGCACATTCGGCCTGCGTTAGAGGGGGCTCGCCAAGACGAAGCTGCATGGGAAACCTTTGGCCAAGCTATGGACGGCAGACTTTCAGTGTAGCCAATTTGCCGCTTCTAGGACAGGGGATCCCTCGGCTGGCATCGACGTGGGCCTTTCCAGTCAATAGCCTTTAATCAGAAAGGGAGAGACCCAAGGTATGGTCTGGCGGCGGCGTTCCATCCTTCAGCTTGGGGTTATTGCCTGCGCAATGCTCCTTGCCCTGGCGGTAGGCGGAGTGGGATCCCTGGCTCAGGCGCAGAGACCCCTAGAAGAGCTGCCGCAGCCGGTTCGCCTCAAGCTGCCCCCAGGCCTAGCCCGCTACGCCTACGACAAGTCGGCGGGAGACTACTTCGAAGAGATCGAGCCGCTGCTGCCAGGCGGAGCTTATGCCCAGTGGGCCTTCTACCCCATCCCCGTCTACATCCAGGGGGATCACCCCCAGTGGAAAGCCTTTGTGGAGCAGGCGGTGAAGGAGTGGTCGGCCTATATCCCGCTCAAGGTGGTGGCCAAAGAAGAGGAGGCCTTCTACGGGATGAGCATCTACCGCGTTCCTCCCATTGGCGAGGGAATAGCGGGGGCAGCCCGCCCAGAGTTTTTCTTCGCCGCCGATGGTTCGCTGCAGCAGCGGGTGCGCATCGTTATCGCCGAAGGCCAGGGGCTGGCAGAAGTTACGGCAGTGGCTCGGCACGAGATTGGCCATGGGCTAGGGCTGTGGGGCCATAGTCCCAACCCGCGGGATCTGATGTACGGCGGCCACCACGCCGAGGCTACTGGCAATCGCCGCCTGCTGCGGGTGCCCACCATCACCAAACGGGATCTCAACACCCTAAAGCGGGTTTACGAGCAGCCTACCCTCATGGGCCAGGTCTTCCCGGAAAGCTACCGCCGCCTCTTTGGCCAGGTCTGGGGGGAAAGGCCGTTTCAGAGGGCTTTTGGGGTTGCCGGCAGCTAGAGGCGTAGGAGTTGCCATACCCCCTTTAGTGCCATTGCTAGGAGAAAAAAGAGCAACTGGGTGGCAACAATGCTGGGTCCGGAGGGGAGGTTAAAGGCAGCCGAAAGGAGGATCCCCAGCACGGCGCTCAAGCCTCCCAAGGCCATGGCTAGCAGCACATAGGTTGTAAAGCTGGATCCCAAAAGCCGCGCCGTCGAGGCGGGGATGACCACAAAGGCGCTCACCAACAGCACCCCCACCGAGCGGATCGACAGCGCCACCACCAAAGCCAGCAGCACCACAAAGGCTAGCCGCTGCCAGCCCACTTCCACCCCTCGCGCCCGCGCCAGCGACTCGTCCAGGGTAAGCAGCATCTGGGCAGGCAAGGTCAGGCCGATGTACCCTAGGGCAAGTAATAGGAGCAGGCCGCTCATCCCCAAAGCTGGCAGGCCGATGCCCAAGATATCCCCGAAGAGCAGTTGGTTGAGGTTGCCGCGGTAGCCAGGGATCAAGCTCAAGCCGAGGATGGCTAGGGCCAGGGAGGAAGAGTAGATGATGTTCAGCACCGTATCCGGCGAAAGCTGGGTGCGTTCCAAGATAAAGGTCACGCCCAGGGCAAACACCACCCCAAACACCATCAGCACCGCCGTAGGATTCAGCCCCAGGGCTACTCCCACGACAATACCCAAGAGCGCCGAATGCCCCAGGGCATCGCTAAAAAACGCCAACTGCCGAAAGATGACAAAACTGCCCAGCAGCCCCCCCGTCACCCCTGTGAGGATCCCGCCCAGCAGGGCCCGCTGCATGAAGGGCAACTGCAGCAATTCCACCACCCGCGCCCAGGTCTCCGGCATTTCCCCTCCTTAGTGATGGTGGATGTAGCGGGCAAACTCGGGGCCGTAGACGCAGCTCAGCATCTCTGGGGCCAAGGCCACCTCGGGGGATCCCTGGCAGATCAGGGAGCGGTTGAGGCACAACACGCGGTCGCAATGGCGGGACACCATTTCCAGGTCGTGGGAGACTTGTAGGATGGTCCAGCCCAGGGATCGGCGCAGCTCTTCCAACATCCGATAGAACTCCCCTTCGCTGGGGCTATCCAAGCCGGCGGGGGCCTCGTCCAGCACCAGCAGCCGCCGCGGCCAGACTAGGCAATAGGCCAACAGCACCCGCTTCAGCTCGCCGCCGCTGAGTTGACCCAGGAGTTTAGAGGCCAGGTGTAGAGCCTCGGCCCGTTGCAGGGCTTTCTGGACGGCTTCCTGCCGAGCAGCTTGCTGCTGCCAGGGCCAGCGAGGTCCAAGGGATCCCCAGCCCAGGGCGACAAACTCGGCCACGGTCAGGGGAATGGCGGGGTTGAACTGCAACCGCTGGGGCACGTAGGCAATCTGCTGCCGCACTTTCTGGGGCAAGTACCCCGACAGGCGCAGCGGCTCTCCCAGAATGCCAATCGAGCCACACTGCCGCGGCAGGATGCCCAGGATGGCCTGCACCAACGTGCTCTTGCCAGCGCCATTGGGGCCGACAATGGCGGTATGGGATCCCGCCTCCAGCGCAAACGACACATTCTGCACGGCCAACTGGGATCCCCGATAGACCGTCAGCCCCTCCACCCAAAGGACAACTTCGCCCAAGTGGGAGGTCATCGCCCCCTCGCCAGCAGGTGTTCGAGGGCAGCTTGGCCCACCACGGGCAACTGCAGGGGAACCCAGGCCTTTTCCTTCTCAAAGGCGGAGACCAGGTTCTCCACGTTTTGCCGCATGACGGTTAGGTAGTACTCCGGCTCCAGACCCTCTGGGCCAGCCGTTTCGATGGGATCGAAAACGCGAACTTGGATCCCTAGGTCTCTGGCCAAAACCTCAAAGGGGTTGTTACTCCCCAGCTGCGGTTCCACCAGGATCGTCTTCAGGCCGGATGCCCGCACCGTCTCCATCACCCGCCGCACATCTTCCGGAGAGGGATTGGCTTCCGGGATCTCCACCAAGAACTCGGCCTTGAGGTTGTAACGCTCGGCAAAGTAGGGGGCAAAGTTGTGGAAGGCCACAAACTTTTTCCCCGCAAAAGGAGCTAGGCGCCGCTCAATTTCCTCGTCCAAAGCCTTGAGCTTCTCGATAAAGGCAGCCGCGTTGGTGCGGTAAATCTCTGCCCCCTCGGGATCCGCAGCCATGAGGCCGTCGCGGATGTTTTCCACCTGCCGGATGGCCCGCCGCGGATCCAGCCAGATGTGGGGGTTTAACTCGCCGTGGCTGTGCTCATGAGGGTGACTGTGGGAGTGTCCATGGCTGTGGCCGTGGGAATGCCCATGCTCTGGCTCCTCCGTCTGCAGAGTCGGGATCCCTTGGCTGCTGTCAATAAGGCGCAGCTTGGGGTTTCCAGCGTTGGCGATCAACCCTTCCAAAAACGTTTCCATACCCAACCCATTGATCACCAGCACATCTGCCTGGGCTAGCAGACGCGCGTCTTCGGGCCGAGCCTGAAAGCTGTGGGTCCCCATCTGGGGAGGGATTAGAGGCCTCACCTCCGCCCGATCCCCCGCCACGGCGCGGGTAAATTGCGTCATCGGCAGGATGGTGGTCACCACCTTCGGGGGGTCGGATCCCTGCTGGGCCTGGGGCTCTTGCCGGCGTGTCTGTGAGCAGCCCAGGATCCCAACTGAGAGAGCGGCCACCAGCAAGACCAGCGACCGCACAGGTTGAGCCAAACGCGGAGAGTTAGTCCTATTGGTCATGGGCCCCAACGAGACAACAGAAGCGGCAGTGTCGGAAGCGCCTAACTGCTGGAAAGTCAAGGCCCGCTGCTGGAGCAGGGCAAACATGCTCACCAGGCCGTTGCTGCGGGAAGGGCTAAGGCTGAAGTTAAGACCCATCTCCCGCACGAAATTCAGGGAAACCCCCAAGATTTCCTCCGGCGCTAGGCCACTTAGCCCCTCCACCAAAATGGCCACCAAGCCCTTGACCAACTGGGCATCGGCATCTCCCTGGATGTAGACCTTGCCGTCCCTCAATTCGGTGGCCAGCCACACCCGCGAGGCGCAACCCCGCACCAGATTCTCCTCCGTCCGCTGCGACTCGGGGAAAGGGGGCAGGCGCTTGGCATAGGCCAAGAGCAACTCGTACCTCTGACGAGGGGTTTTGGCCTTTTGAAAGCGGCCCACAATCTGCCGCAGAGCTTCGGGCATCAACCCACTGGCTGAATGAGAACGATAATCAAAATCGTAGCACGCTGCCTCAGAGCCTGCCGACGCTGTGAGGGGCAGCCTAGGTCAGCCAGCGCTTGGCGGGTAGCCTAGATCTTGCTACCGCACCGAGCGATAGCCGCCTTTTACTCCCCTCGGGGAGAGGACCAGTTGCCAGAGCTGGCTGGCCCGGGCCTTGAAGCTGCCAGCGCTCATTAGCAGGTAAAGCCGCCACATGCGGCGGAAGCGCTCGTCGTAGCGCCTAGCCAGTTGGGGCCATGCCCGCTCAAAATTGGCGTGCCAAGCTTTTAGGGTGGCCACGTAGTTGATGCCAAAGTTGTGCCAGTCTTCCAACACGAACAGGCCCTCGAAGGCCGCGGTTATTTGACGAGGCGAGGGCAGCATCGAGTTGGGAAAAATGTAGCGCTCAGTCCACGGATCCCGACCTTGGTAGGCGACATTGGTGCCGATGGTGTGAAGAAGCAACAAACCATCGTCGGTCAGGAGGCGACGGGCTACCTGCATAAACGTTCGGTAGTTGCGGTAGCCCACATGCTCGAACATGCCCACCGAAAGAATCCGATCGAACTTTCCCTGGGTCTGGCGATAGTCTTCCAGCCGAATCTCCACCGGCAGGCCGCGGCAGCGTTCGCTGGCCAGTTTGGCTTGCTCTTTGGAAACAGTAATCCCCACCACCTGCACCCCGTAGCGTTCGGCTAGGTACTGGGCCGTGCCGCCCCAACCGCAGCCAATGTCGAGCACGCGCATGCCGGGCTGCAGATCCAGCTTGCGGGCAATGAGGTCAAGCTTAGCTTCTTGGGCTTCATCCAGAGTTTGCGCGCCCCCATCCCAATAGGCACAGCTGTAGATCATGCGGCGATCCAGCATGGCTTCGTAGAGGTCGTTGCCGAGGTCGTAGTGGCGCTGGCCAACCACAAATGCCCCCTTGCCCCGCTGGCGGTTGACAAAGTAACTGTCCAAAGCCACTAGAGGCTGAATGAGCCAACCTACCCGCTGCGGCACCTGGGCCGTCAGGAGGCGACAAACCAGCTCGTCAATAGCCTCGCAATCCCACCAGCCCTCCATGTAGGCCTCGCCAAAGCCCAGGGATCCATAGAGCAGGCAGCGCAGGTAGAGCCGCTCGTCGTGAACTTGAATATCCCAGGGCTGTGAGCCATTGAGGGTTATACCGGCAGCATCCAGAACTCGAAGCGCATACTGACGCGCCAGCCGGTGCAAGCTGTTGAGTCCTTTCCCCATCCCTAGGGATTCCTCACTGCAGGGAAACTGACTCAACAAATACACCCCAAGGTGGCAAGGGATCCAACAAGTTGTTTCCAATTTCTAGGGATCCCCCCGAAGGGGGAACCAGGTGGACGTGGTACAACTTGTTTGCCATTATTGAATGTTTCCAATTTCTAGGGATCCCCCCGAAGGGGGAACTGCCGCTCTCGGAGAGCCGAGTCGAAGTTTATGGCGAAAGTTTCCAATTTCTAGGGAGCCCCCCGAAGGGGGAACTCTCGTACCCAATTTCGAGGGAGACAATCCGTGGGGTTTCCAATTTCTAGGGATCCCCCCGAAGGGGGAACACTCTTTCAAAAGCCCGAGAACACCCGTTATATAGCCCGTTTCCAATTTCTAGGGATCCCCCCGAAGGGGGAACATTAAACTGTATTCTGTTATCCAACATAACACTTGGTGTTTCCAATTTCTAGGGATCCCCCCGAAGGGGGAACTATGGTAACGTGCCGCTATCGTGGCCACTGGTTAGTTCTGGGTTTCCAATTTCTAGGGATCCCCCCGAAGGGGGAACGAGTGGGAGTTGAGGTTCAATGGTTACGAAAGATTAGAGGAGGTTTCCAATTTCTAGGGATCCCCCCGAAGGGGGAACTAGGAGGAAGCTATGTCTACCTTCTTCAGCACCAAGCTAGTTGAGTTTCCAATTTCTAGGGATCCCCCCGAAGGGGGAACTCTGGGATAAGCGTGCGTGAGGGCGTGGACCTGTTCATGTTTCCAATTTCTAGGGATCCCCCCGAAGGGGGAACTGGATTGGTCGGTGACTCCTGTGGGTGACTACATCGTAGTCAAGTTTCCAATTTCTAGGGATCCCCCCGAAGGGGGAACCTCGTAGGTCAGTCTAGGGTCAGTCTAGTCTGAAAACTAGTGTTTCCAATTTCTAGGGATCCCCCCGAAGGGGGAACCCATTGAGGAGGGCTTTGATGGTACAGTCATCGAGTACGTTTCCAATTTCTAGGGATCCCCCCGAAGGGGGAACTTGAACGAACCCCCCAAGGTCTCCAGTTCAACTTTTCGTTTCCAATTTCTAGGGATCCCCCCGAAGGGGGAACATCAAATAAACCAACTAGACCAACTCCGGTAACTCTTACGTTTCCAATTTCTAGGGATCCCCCCGAAGGGGGAACTGGACGTTCCGAATCTACCTCGCTGTTGGTCAGCGAGAGTTTCCAATTTCTAGGGATCCCCCCGAAGGGGGAACTAAAGACCCTGTCCTGGTCCAAAGACATAATTATCCCTTTTACGTTTCCAATTTCTAGGGATCCCCCCGAAGGGGGAACGGATTGCCCAAGGTAACGACATTCTTATGAATCCCGTCGACGTGTTTCCAATTTCTAGGGATCCCCCCGAAGGGGGAACACCTTCCACCGCTTGACTATCTCAGAGAGTATTCTAAGATGTTTCCAATTTCTAGGGATCCCCCCGAAGGGGGAACTTCTCTGACTTTGGAACAGGAGTTCAGAATCGTAGCATTGTTTCCAATTTCTAGGGATCCCCCCGAAGGGGGAACGGTAACTGAAGTTACGGAGGATGGGTGGCCCAACCCAACTTGGGCCGTGTTTCCAATTTCTAGGGATCCCCCCGAAGGGGGAACATCAACCACTTCAATTCCTCCCGGGTCCAACCACCAAGAGGAGTTTCCAATTTCTAGGGATCCCCCCGAAGGGGGAACTCGGCAGTGGAGGGATCCCCATCTCCGCCCACGTCCAGGTTTCCAATTTCTAGGGATCCCCCCGAAGGGGGAACCAATTCCTGGGGGCGTTGGTTACGTTTATGTAACCTTCTACCGTTTCCAATTTCTAGGGATCCCCCCGAAGGGGGAACGAACCCGGCACCGTGGGTTACAACAAGAACGGTGCACCCGAGTTTCCAATTTCTAGGGATCCCCCCGAAGGGGGAACTCCGGAGGAGTACAGGCCCGCAGCGCGGGCTTTCCTCTTCGTTTCCAATTTCTAGGGATCCCCCCGAAGGGGGAACTGGAATTTAATAGTCCGTACACCATACACAAACACACAGTTTCCAATTTCTAGGGATCCCCCCGAAGGGGGAACAGGATTACCTGTCCTACAGCAGGTTGGTTTTTCTAGTTTCCAATTTCTAGGGATCCCCCCGAAGGGGGAACACACGTCCCCGCGCTGCTGCCAAAACCTGAAAGGGTACCAAGTTTCCAATTTCTAGGGATCCCCCCGAAGGGGGAACTCCCTTGGTTAAACGTGCCGCCAGGGGAGCTACCGAATTAGGCACAGTTTCCAATTTCTAGGGATCCCCCCGAAGGGGGAACTTCAACTTCTACGAACTCACAATGGATTTGGTATTGCGGTAGTTTCCAATTTCTAGGGATCCCCCCGAAGGGGGAACCCCGCCTGAATCAAACGCAGCTAGGCCAGCTCGAGTTTCCAATTTCTAGGGATCCCCCCGAAGGGGGAACTTACGATGGGATCCTGAATCTAGCTGAAATGAAGATCAATGGGTTTCCAATTTCTAGGGATCCCCCCGAAGGGGGAACGGTCCTTAGGCAACCTTCCACCACTCGGCTATCTCAGAAGTTTCCAATTTCTAGGGATCCCCCCGAAGGGGGAACCAACCAACGGAAATGATGTCCTCATGAACCCCACAGACGTCGTTTCCAATTTCTAGGGATCCCCCCGAAGGGGGAACATGATCCCTGCATCGTGGATTTGCTTCGCCAGGGCATTGGCAGTTTCCAATTTCTAGGGATCCCCCCGAAGGGGGAACACTTGCCGCTTACAAGGGATCGGGTTCGAAACCGTCTCGTTTCCAATTTCTAGGGATCCCCCCGAAGGGGGAACTCGGTGATCTCCCACAGGGTGCAATATGCGAGGTATTGTTTCCAATTTCTAGGGATCCCCCCGAAGGGGGAACTGGCGACTATGACGGGGACCGGATTAGTATCCATCTGTCCAGTTTCCAATTTCTAGGGATCCCCCCGAAGGGGGAACCCTACGAGTGCAAGTTCGGAGGACAAAACTGTCAATCAGTTTCCAATTTCTAGGGATCCCCCCGAAGGGGGAACCTGGGTGTTCTTTATCCCTAGCAAAGGGAGGTAACCATGGAACTGTTTCCAATTTCTAGGGATCCCCCCGAAGGGGGAACATCATGCTTCGAGGATTGGTGTAATAGCTACTCAAGTAGTTTCCAATTTCTAGGGATCCCCCCGAAGGGGGAACATGGAAGAAACTGACTCGCCGATGCCCGTACCTCTAAAGTTTCCAATTTCTAGGGATCCCCCCGAAGGGGGAACTAGGCTGATTACAACGTTCTTGGGGGTGGCAGTGGGGGGGTTTCCAATTTCTAGGGATCCCCCCGAAGGGGGAACCTACGAATCCGAAGACTTGTCAATGTTCGACGAGTTTGAGGCAGTTTCCAATTTCTAGGGATCCCCCCGAAGGGGGAACTACTATTTTCAGGTCCCTGGTTAGAGACCATTCCCCCCTAAGTTTCCAATTTCTAGGGATCCCCCCGAAGGGGGAACCTGAAGTTGACCGACGACATTATCGCAGCTGCCCTCAGTTTCCAATTTCTAGGGATCCCCCCGAAGGGGGAACTAGATACCTAAAGAACAATAAAGGTAACTCCTATTCTGGGTAAGTTTCCAATTTCTAGGGATCCCCCCGAAGGGGGAACCCTTCTATGGTAGACAGGACAGTCAACCATTCTAATTTTTGGGTTTCCAATTTCTAGGGATCCCCCCGAAGGGGGAACAAGAAAATGAAGGCTCAACTAGAAGCTGAGCGTAAAGGTTTCCAATTTCTAGGGATCCCCCCGAAGGGGGAACGAGGCAAAGGAAATGTTGATCCAGCTAAGAAATACATGTTTCCAATTTCTAGGGATCCCCCCGAAGGGGGAACTTCAAGAACTATCTCGTACAGATCGTCATAGACCGGGATAGTTTCCAATTTCTAGGGATCCCCCCGAAGGGGGAACAGAAGTCTTCCCGAGGACTCCAGTTCAACTTCACCAACTGTTTCCAATTTCTAGGGATCCCCCCGAAGGGGGAACGATACTCCTCTAGGACCGGTCAAAGGCTGTACACGGTTGTCGTTTCCAATTTCTAGGGATCCCCCCGAAGGGGGAACGACTAAGCTGATATTCACCGACGGGACAGCAATTACATTAGACGAGTTTCCAATTTCTAGGGATCCCCCCGAAGGGGGAACAAACGGAACGTTAAACTCTCCTTTACGATTAAAGCGACGTTTCCAATTTCTAGGGATCCCCCCGAAGGGGGAACACGTAGACGAGATCCCAGGTGTCACGCCAGACGGTCAGTTTCCAATTTCTAGGGATCCCCCCGAAGGGGGAACCAGAAGTTCGTCTACACCTAGACAATTCAGGCAGGAGGAGTTTCCAATTTCTAGGGATCCCCCCGAAGGGGGAACCAAACGGGTTGGATTCAACACTTCCCTGAAATTACGAGTTTCCAATTTCTAGGGATCCCCCCGAAGGGGGAACGAGCTAATGCGGGTAAAGGACAGATGGTATGCCATCTTTCCTGAGGTTTCCAATTTCTAGGGATCCCCCCGAAGGGGGAACAATCGGATATCTGAATATACTTACATCTCTCTGTTGGTCTCTTGTTTCCAATTTCTAGGGATCCCCCCGAAGGGGGAACATCCTGTTCTGGGTCTACGCACCTCTCCAAACTTGCCTGGAGGTTTCCAATTTCTAGGGATCCCCCCGAAGGGGGAACTATGCCCGAGAGGGGTACACATAAATCAACACGAGTAACCAGTTTCCAATTTCTAGGGATCCCCCCGAAGGGGGAACTTGCTTGTTTGTACGCACTAGGGTAGCAGGTACTTTGGACATAGTTTCCAATTTCTAGGGATCCCCCCGAAGGGGGAACTAACGGTAACGGTAACGGTAACCCGGAGAGATACTATATAGTAGGTTTCCAATTTCTAGGGATCCCCCCGAAGGGGGAACTCAACCCGAAGTATTCGGGTTTGACCCAGGAAAAGCTCGAGTTTCCAATTTCTAGGGATCCCCCCGAAGGGGGAACGATCCTGGCTACGCTCGTAGTCCAGGGCGAAACTTTCTAGTTTCCAATTTCTAGGGATCCCCCCGAAGGGGGAACTCCACCCCTATTAAACCCAAGCAGGGCAAGGAATGCAAGACCCATTTGCGAGGGATCCGGAAAAAAGTCGGCAAAAAGAGTGCTGGCGAGGGGGCTTTGGGGCCGGAAAGCCTTGTGGCGCAAGGCGTCGAGGGATCGGACGAAAGAATCGGCCTTTGCGGCTTTTGGCGGATCGCTCGCGCAGGCGTTGATACCGTTTGAGTGTGCTTTTGGAAACACCGAGTGCTTAAGTAGGAAGAGACTTGCCTGAGCTACACAATGACCGAGCTGGGGGGTGCAGTCAGGGCAGGCCCACCCCAGATTTCCACCTGGGCGAGGGCATAGCTAGTGAGCGGATAGAAGCGGACGCTGTCTTCCTCGGGCTTGATCTTCTTGCGGAGCCGCAGTTTGAGCTCCTCGAACTTGTCTTTGTCGAGGACGCACTCAAACACGCTGTATTGCACGCGCTTGCCGTAGCCTTCTAGCAGGTCGGCAATTTTCTTGCGTCGCTTGTCGCAGGGAGTATCGTAGGTAACAACATAAAGAAACATCAGCGAATCCGGTAGGGCTGGTACAAATCTTGAGGATTATAGACGGATTGCTTAAACTTTTTAACTTGCTGCGTTAGCAGATCCCAGCGAGGCTGCTCTCCGTCGGAGGTTTGGATGGATCCCTCCATTCTTTGGATGAAAGCTGTAAGGTACTTTTTCCTGCCACTATCACTTAGAAAACAGCCACCATCGCGATACTCAAAGTCTTCTTCGATGTTCATAATGCCCTTGTTGATCAGCCAGAGGACTATTGAATCTACAATAGGCGCCCGAAATTCTTCCAGTAAGTCCGAAACCAGAGCAGCATGGCGTTCACTGCTAGCGTGCAAGCAACCCTGATAGGGATCCAAATCTTGCAGCTCAACCAGGGTTAATAGATGGTTCCAGAGCACCATGTAGCCAAAGCTGAGCATGGCATTAACCGGGTTAGTGGGCGGCTGTCGAGTGCGGTTAAGCAAAACAAAGCCCCTTTGCTGAAGGCAATTTCCCAATTCCGGGAAATACAGAGCCGCAGCCGCTCCTTCAATGCCCCGCAATTGATCTAGAGACTTGGCCTCAAGAGCTTGAGCAGCCAAATGTTCCAGACTGCGCAGGGTCAGATCCCCTGTCTCAGTGGGGCGCTGCCTGAGCTGCCTCATCAGCAGCACTCGGCTATTGAGAAGCTTGGCTCGCACCATCTGGGCTGCCGTTTGCAATCGCCATTCTTCAGGGAGCGCCTGTTGCAAATGAGCTAAGCGGCGGTACCCCCTCTCTATAGGAACAAGGCGACCATAGCAATAGCCTAGCCGGGAGAGATAGGCAAT
>NZ_JANSHR010000024.1:0-4337 GCF_047461675.1 Synechococcus sp. R70.1 | reverse complement strand
CGAGGAGGTGGAGGCCCTCCTCCAGGACCCCCGGCAGGCGGCCTTCGTTGCCGAGGAAGAGGGCCTTCTGCTGGGCTTGGTGGAGGTTTCCCTCCGCCCCTACGCCGAGGGGTGCGAGACCTCCCCCGTGGGCTACCTCGAGGGGCTTTACGTGCTCCCCACCTTCCGGAGAAGGGGCGTGGCCCGCCTCCTGGTCCAGGAGGCCGAGGCCTGGGCCCGGGCCCAGGGGTGTCAGGAGATGGCCTCGGATGCAGAGCTCAGCAACCTCCTGGGCCAGGAGGTGCACCGGCACCTGGGCTACGAGGAGGTGGAGCGGCTGGTCTGCTTCCGCAAGGCCCTCTAAAGGGCCCGCCGGATGGCCTCGGCGTCCTCTTCCCGGTAGCCGTAGAGGGTGACCTCCAGGGTGTCCGGGGCCTTCTTGATCTCCTCCAGCATGACCCGGGCCACCGCCTCCACGGGAAGCCCTCCCACCCCGGTTCCCAGGAGGGGGAAGGCGAGGGTCCTGAGGCCCAGTTCCACCGCCTTCTCCAAGGCGCTTCGGGTGGCCTGGCCCACGGTTTCCAGGCTGGCGGGCTCGTCCCCCAAAACGGCGGCGTGGATCACGTAGCGCGCCTTTAGGTTTCCCGCCCCGGTGACCGCCGCCTCGCCCACCCGGATCTTGCCGATACGGTCGCACTCCTCCTGGATGGAGGCTCCCCCCTTCCTCAGGATGGCCCCCGCCACGCCGGCCCCCAGCTTCAGGTGGTTGTTGGCGGCGTTGACGATGGCGTCCCCCTCAAACTCGGTGATGTCGCCCTCGGCGATGCGGATGCGGGCCATGCCCTTATTTTCCCGTACAATGGGCCTGATGTCACGGGACCTTTTGGGCCTCGAGGGGCGGATCGTCATGGTGACCGGGGCCGGGCGGGGCTTCGGGCGGGCCATCGCCCACGGCTACGGACGCAACGGGGCCACGGTGATCGCCGTGGACCCCGACGTGGAGCTAGCCACCGCAGTGGCCTCGGAGGTGGAGGCCCTGGGGGCCACCGCCATCCCCATCCGCGGGGACATGAGCGTGGTCTTGGACGTGACGGGCACCTTTGAGAAGGTGGAGGAGCTTTTTGGCCTTCTGGACGGCATCGTCCACGTGACCACCGCCGAGAGCAAGACCCCCTTCGTGGAGCTTCTGGAAGGGGAGTGGTACGACCTCATGAGCCAGGACGTCAAGTCCAGCCTCTACGTCCTGCAGCAGGGCCTGAGGCACCTGGCGGGGGGCGGCTTCGTCACCCTGGTCCTGCCCCCTGCCGCCCGCATAGAGCCCCACACCCTCTCCGTGCGCAAGGCGGTGGAGGGCCTTATAGAAGGGACTACCCGCACCTTTCCCGGGGTGCGGGTGAACGGGGTGGTCCCCTCCCGGGACCCGGTGGGCGAGGCCCACGACCAGGCCCTGGTGCGGGCCGCCTTGGCCTTGGGGTCCATGGTGGCCGAGGGGGTGCGGGGAGTGGTCCTGGAGGTGCAGCTCCCCGAACCCCCCATGGCCCCCGAGATCTACGAGATGTTGCGGGAAGTGCCATGAAGTGCCCCTACTGCGGCCATCCCGACACCCGGGTGGGGGACTCGAGGCCCTCCGACGAGGGGGCCGCCATCCGCAGGCGGCGGGAGTGCCCCTCCTGCGGCCGCCGCTTCACCACCTACGAGCGCACCCAGCTGGAGCCCCTCATGGTCATCAAAAGGGACGGCCGCAAGGAGCCCTTCAACCCCGACAAGCTCCTTAGAGGCCTCCTCCTCGCCTGCGAGAAGCGCCCCGTAAGCCAGGAGGCCCTCAGGCGCTTCGCCTACACCTTTGAGGACCAGGTCGCAGGCCCGGAGATCACCTCCGAGGAGATCGGCCTCAAGGCCATGGCCTTCCTCAAGGACCTGGACCAGGTGGCCTACATCCGCTTCGCCTCCGTCTACCGGGAGTTTGATTCCGTGGAGCGGTTCATAGAGGAGATCCGCCAGCTCTTCGGGGTTGACAAGAAGGAAGGGGCTTGGTAGGATAGCTGTTGCTGCGCGGGCGAAAGCCCAAGCAGGGGGACCTTGAAAAGGGGAGAACGCAGGGCCAACGCTAGCGCTTAAACGCCTCAAGGCGTCCTTTTGTGGAGAGTTTGATCCTGGCTCAGGGTGAACGCTGGCGGCGTGCCTAAGACATGCAAGTCGTGCGGGCCGTGGGGTTTCTCACGGTCAGCGGCGGACGGGTGAGTAACGCGTGGGTGACCTACCCGGAAGAGGGGGACAACCTGGGGAAACCCAGGCTAATCCCCCATGTGGACGCATCCTGTGGGGTGTGTTTAAAGGGTTTTACCCGCTTCCGGATGGGCCCGCGTCCCATCAGCTAGTTGGTGGGGTAAGAGCCCACCAAGGCGACGACGGGTAGCCGGTCTGAGAGGATGGCCGGCCACAGGGGCACTGAGACACGGGCCCCACTCCTACGGGAGGCAGCAGTTAGGAATCTTCCGCAATGGGCGCAAGCCTGACGGAGCGACGCCGCTTGGAGGAGGAAGCCCTTCGGGGTGTAAACTCCTGAACCCGGGACGAAACCCCCGATGAGGGGACTGACGGTACCGGGGTAATAGCGCCGGCCAACTCCGTGCCAGCAGCCGCGGTAATACGGAGGGCGCGAGCGTTACCCGGATTTACTGGGCGTAAAGGGCGTGTAGGCGGCCTGGGGCGTCCCATGTGAAAGGCCACGGCTCAACCGTGGAGGAGCGTGGGATACGCTCAGGCTAGACGGTGGGAGAGGGTGGTGGAATTCCCGGAGTAGCGGTGAAATGCGCAGATACCGGGAGGAACGCCGATGGCGAAGGCAGCCACCTGGCTCACTGGTGACGCTGAGGCGCGAAAGCGTGGGGAGCAAACCGGATTAGATACCCGGGTAGTCCACGCCCTAAACGATGCGCGCTAGGTCTCTGGGTTATCTGGGGGCCGAAGCCAACGCGTTAAGCGCGCCGCCTGGGGAGTACGGCCGCAAGGCTGAAACTCAAAGGAATTGACGGGGGCCCGCACAAGCGGTGGAGCATGTGGTTTAATTCGAAGCAACGCGAAGAACCTTACCAGGCCTTGACATGCTAGGGGACCTAGGTGAAAGCCTGGGGTGCCCTGCGAGGGGAGCCCTAGCACAGGTGCTGCATGGCCGTCGTCAGCTCGTGTCGTGAGATGTTGGGTTAAGTCCCGCAACGAGCGCAACCCCTGCCGTTAGTTGCCAGCGGGTCGAGCCGGGCACTCTAACGGGACTGCCTGCGAAAGCAGGAGGAAGGCGGGGACGACGTCTGGTCATCATGGCCCTTACGGCCTGGGCGACACACGTGCTACAATGCCCACTACAGAGCGAGGCGACCTGGTGACGGGGGGCGAATCGCAAAAAGGTGGGCGTAGTTCGGATTGGGGTCTGCAACCCGACCCCATGAAGCCGGAATCGCTAGTAATCGCGGATCAGCCATGCCGCGGTGAATACGTTCCCGGGCCTTGTACACACCGCCCGTCACGCCATGGGAGCGGGTTTTACCCGAAGTCGCCGGGAGCCTTAGGGCAGGCGCCGAGGGTAGGGCCCGTGACTGGGGCGAAGTCGTAACAAGGTAGCTGTACCGGAAGGTGCGGCTGGATCACCTCCTTTCTAAGGAGCATGGAGCCCGTTCCCGCGCTTTCAAGCCCTGCCAAGCCGGCGTAAGAAACCCCCCGTTAGGGGGTTTTTCTTTGCCCCCTCCCCAGGAGGGGGGCTTTTTACGTACCCCGCTTAAAATCCCCGGACGTTCAGGAAGGGCTCGGGATGGGGGTGGCCCGAGGTGTTGGTCCAGGAAGGTGGTGGTGGGGGCGCCGATGCGCGCCACGCCCCAGGGGATGGTCTCCCCGTAGGCCTTAACCTCCTGGTCGGGGCTCAGGGCGTAGACCCGGGGGTCCTTGGCCAGGCGCTCCGCCTTGGCCGGGGAGAGGTTGCGGAGGATCACGGCCCCCAGGGCCTCGAGGCGGTCCTCGGCCGGGATCTCTAGGCCGTGCTCCCGCTCCAGGGCGGAAAGCTTCTCCAGTAGCCGGGCCTTATGGGGAAGGCCGGGCTCCAGGACGGCGATGTAGGTGCTCCCGCCTTGGAGGCTTTGGGGCGCAAGCCCCCCTGCTGCTGGCAGGCCGCCAGTGCCAGTAGACCTATAGCCAAGGCCAGTTTTTCATCTCCCACCTCGCGGTACGCCGGAAAGCCCATCCCGGGCCTCTTCCCCCTGTCAAGCCCTATAGTGAGGGGCGTGGACTTCCTGGAAGCCCTTTCCCGCCCCCCTTTGGTCCTGGGGGTGGACCCCAGGCCCGAGCTGCACGGCCGGGAGCCTTTGGCC
>NZ_JANSHR010000023.1:0-1418 GCF_047461675.1 Synechococcus sp. R70.1 | reverse complement strand
TGGATCGGGAAGTTCGGCTGGCCATCTTGGGCAAGGCGGGCAGCACGCCCATGCCGGCTTTTGCGGAGGATCCCTGGTGGTGTATGGAGCAGGCTGTCAAGGTGGTAGCTTAGACTGGGCCTACCTCCTCACAATTCTGTACAGCAGAGACTCAACCTCCTCGACACTAATAGCTGAAAGATTATAGGAGGAGTAGATCCTACTTCTCGTCTCTTGATCAACATCTACCAAGACCAGAAAGACTTGATCTGGGCCGAGACCCATTTCGGAGGCGAGCCAAGAGTACTTCTCTATACAGTCTCTATAGCTGCCGGTCTTCGACTCTATCCAGTAGAATCGGTCGTTAATGTGGAAGAAGAGATCGATCTCAAAGTCGCTACCGTCGGGCAAAGTAACTTCCGCATTTGCGATGTAGGAAAAATCGATCTTCTGTCCCTGCTCTCTAGCAAACTTGATCAGTTGCTGTTTGACATATCTCTCCAGCCAATCTCCAGATAGGAACTTGATTGCCTCTGGAGACTTGCTTAGCTTTACCCTCAGGTTTTTGGAGGATTTTGAGTAGTTATATTCCTCTAAGAAATTAACCTTATGTAGAGTGGAAGCAAGTTGGCAGCTATAACTTATCACTTCCGGGGAGTTGCCTTTTAAGCAAAGAGTTAAGGCCTTTTCTTCTCCAATGCCAGATTTAATTTCTTTGTACAGCTTCTCGATCAGCGAGTACCTCTGACCCATAAGGTTTGATATCCAGTTCAGCTTGTTATCGAGTTCTCCTTCTGCATCGGCTTTTTTACTAGATGGGATCAGGTTCTTCATCCTTATGTTCCTAGACCACAGAAATACCCCTATTTTCACCTGTTCACGGCTAATCGTCCCTGGCGGCAAACTCTTGAGTCGCGCGCCAGCAGTTCGCTCGTTAGTTTCCTTCGTCTTTTGAAGGCTAGAACTTGAGCTTAGATTCTGGGAAATTTTTTCTGTACTTTCTAATAGCCTGCTCAGGATATTCTGCTGGTTACTTATGTTCTTAACTAGCTGACTTCTGTACTCAGCTAAATGCTGAAGGAAGTTTTGGTAACTTTCGGACAGACTTTCTGAGATATGAAGTTTGAAGCCCTCAAGATCAGCTTGTAACTTTCTTAGAATCTCATCCAGTAACTGACTATTAGCTCTTTGAGTGAGCCTACAGGTATAAACGCCCAGGCAGAAACCAATAGCCAATCCAATTAGAAGACCTAAAAGCAGAGTCATCTTCCCTTGATCCTATTTTCTTTAACCTAACTCAGGAGTTGTGAACAGCTAGGAAGATTTTAAAGCATTGCTACCTCCTGCTTACTCTTGAGCCAGAAGGGATCCCAGCCAGCCCTGCTGGAGCGCTTTCTGGGCGGGAGTGAGCTCAGGCAAGGCCTCCAGGGTGTACACAT
>NZ_JANSHR010000022.1:0-1431 GCF_047461675.1 Synechococcus sp. R70.1 | reverse complement strand
ACTCGCCCTTACAGGAGACATTCAACTTTATCTTGCGGCTAAAACAGTTGCAGGCTCAGCGCCGGGGTCAGACTGTATTCATTGGAAAAACGTTGCCAGGAGTGGCAGGGGTTCTGGTGCGGAACTACCGCTTGAATCAGGCAGTCGCTACCAAGGAGTTGGTGGAGCGGCTCAAAGGAGTTCTAGACGCCGTTGCACCAGGTGCTCAATTTTTTGAGGATCCACGCACCAACTCTATTACTGTGGTTGGCACGCCACAACAGCAGGATATTGTAGCTGCTCAGATTGCCCAATTGGATGTGCGTCGGCGACAGGTTTTGATTTCCCTGAGAGCAGTTGATATTCGCTTGGACAAAAACGAAAGCTTATCAGTTAACTTGGGAGGGGCATCTGGCAACTTTGCCCTTGGAACTTTGTTGGAAGACGCCGATTTTGGTGGTCAACCGCTCAATCAACCCGAGGGATCCTCGGTAAGCTTTATTGGGCCTGCAGATCCCTCGGGGGCGATTACTGGGATATTCAACACCCTTAACCGGCTGCAGCGGTCTCTAGCTCTGAGGGTACAATCTGCACTACGAAACGGAACTGGGAAAATTCTAACTGACCCCAAAGTTGTGGTGGCAGATGGTGGCTCCAGCCAAATTAGAATTGCAGTCAGCGTTCCTACTAATGTCGAAACTATCACCGAGGGTCAGGGAGAACAGCGAAAGACTACTGAGCGCCTTCAGCGGGAAGATGCCGGAATCGTCCTAAACGTTTCAGAGGTTAGGATAGATGATAATGGGTTTGTCACCCTGACCATTCAGCCAGAAATTTCCATCCCTGTACCTATTCAAATACTGCAGAGTGGACCCTTTGCTGGTATTCAACTTTTTAACATCGACAGAAGGCGGCTGGAAGCATCTCAGCTCAGGTTAAGAGATGGGCAAACCTTTATTATTGCTGGCCTCATTCAAGACAGGGACATCGTTGACGTTCAAAAAGTGCCTTTACTAGGCGACTTGCCTCTTTTGGGTGCTTTGTTCCGCTCTCAGAGTGTGAATAACGAGCGCAATGAGGTGGTCTTCATGCTAACGCCCTACATTATGGATGATAATGTTGCTTTTGGTCTTCCTCCCAATCCGTAAAATTCCCAATCCGTAAAATAGGGTTATGCCGAACTGCCAAGTTTCGTGACATCCTCCCAACACTGATACTATAGGCACAGCGCAGGACCCATAGCTCCCCACACCCCTCATGAGTTAACTCTCGACAGTCCTGAGTTACTGGCTGCATTTCGGGATCCGTTGAGTTGCATTCAGCAGCTAATGGCTTCTTCAAGTGGCCTGGGATCCACCTCGGGCAACAAGCGCCAATTCCACCTGATTTTCTTGGGTCTGCCCCAGTTGCACCTCCACATCTCGGCCAAAGAAGCCTTGCATTTTTTTCTGG
>NZ_JANSHR010000021.1:0-49987 GCF_047461675.1 Synechococcus sp. R70.1 | reverse complement strand
ACCAAGCTAAAAGCTCGCCCTTAGCCTAGCAATTGCTTTGCCCTCTCTGCCAGCGCCTGGGCTGTCAGGCCGTTGTAGTCCATGAGCTCAGTAGGGGTGGCGGTGGTTTCGCCACGTTTCCAGGCAAAGATGTCGCGCGGGCCAGTGTAGCGCAGCAACAGGGGCTCCAACATCAGGCTGGATCCGCCGGTTACGCCAATAAGGGCCTCGCCAGCAAACCAGGCAGCAAACTCCTGGTCAGACATGAACTCCCCATCAGCTTGGGCACAGGTGGACCAGGCCACGTCGACGGGGCGATAGAGGCGGCGGGGGTTGACCACAGAGACAATTTTGCTGCCGATCCCCTGGGCCTTGAGCTGTTCAGCGGCGGCAAAGACGGGCAGGAGGATCATATCTCCCACCACGGCAAAGACCACGGTGCGGGAGCCAGGTAGTTCCTGCAGCACAGTGCAACCCTGCTCCACTGCCTGGCGGGCTTGTTCTAGGGTGGTGCGGATGGGCAGGGGGGTTTTGCTGGCAAAGATCGGGATCCCTTTGTTGAAGGTCGATAAGGCCCACTCGTAGGCAGCTTGGGCGCAGTTGGCGTCGGGGGGAAAGAGGGGGAAGATGTTGCCGTTGCGCATCATGGCCGCTAGGTAGGCCTCAATTTCCGGCCGCTGGTGGGTCCAGCCGTTGCGTCCCTGTTCCAACGCTCCAGCCGTGAAGAGGGCAACAGCGGAAGGGGTGGGGCGGCGCAGCTCCGCCATCGCCTGGGTTACCGTCTGCCAGATGGGCAAGCCGTTGACGGCAAAGGCTTCGTAGGAGCACCAGAGGGAGCGCCCGCCAAAGAGCGCCAGGCCCCCTGTCAAGCCAGCGCAGGCATCTTCGCTCAGGGGTTCGTAGACCCGCCCTTGGGGCTGTTGGTTGTAGAGAGGATCCACCGTGGGGTGGATGACTTTCAGGCCCTGGTTGACATTGGCAAGACCAGAGGCCTCGTTGCCATCGGCATTGGCCACCAGAAAGTCAGGGTCTTTCTGCCCCACCTGCACCACCAAGGCGCCGATGGCAGTGGTGGAGACTTGCTTATCGCCGAGGGGGAACTCGGTTAAGTTCAGGGATCCCAAAGGCGGCAAGGGCCGGACGGACTCCGTGACAACTACCTTGGCGGCTGGTCCACCGGCTGCCCGCTCGCAGTTTTGGCGCACCAAAGCCCAAGCGGCTGGGTGCAGGGCCCGTGCCTGCAGAGCGGCCACGATGTCGGGGTGATCCAAGGTGTGGTGGGCATAGAGGTTGTGGGATTTGGATCCCTTGGCGTGTACGCCCGCTCCTTTGAGTTGTTTGAGGATGAAAACTGTCAGATGTCCGCTCAGCGCTGACTGGATGGCCCGCTCCATCTCGGTCAGTACCCTCTGGGCAAAGGCCAGACGGGCTTCCAGAGAAAATTGGGTGCTATCCACATAGGGACCGGGCTGCTGGGCATCGTCGAAGTCTTTGGCGTCGACTAGCACCACTTCCTCAAAGCCATTGCCCCGCCAGTACTCGACCATCTGAGCGTTGGTGAAGGTCGAGATCATGCTGTGGTGCTCTTGGCTATAGCCGTTCCAGACCAGCACCGGCAGGAAGTTGGTGCGCTGCGGGAAGGCGGTGTGAAAGTGGAGCATAGAGCTCATCACGTAGGGCTCCCCCAAGCCCCCATCGCCGATGGTGACGGGGAAGAGCCGATCCGGGTAGAGCAAGGCTGCGGCCATGGCAAAATGCTGCCCCTGCCCGAGGGGCCCTGCTGGCGCTAGCAGGCCGGGGATGTAGCCAGAGAGGTGACCCAGCAGCCCTTCCCGTTCCCGAAAGCGAGCCTGCAAGTCGGAGACAGTGTGGATGCCCATCTCCGCCAGCGATCCATCCAAGAACATGGCGGCATAGAAGCCGGGCGCGTGGTGGCCCACCTCGGTAGGGATGTTCTTTTGGCCCAGGTACACCAAAGCGGCATAGGCTTCCGCTTGGCTGGCAAATCCGCCCGGGTGGCCCGAGGCTTTGCTGGCGGTCATCTGCAGGGTGAGGTAGCGCAGCGCATCGGCATAGAGCAAGGTCTGGTAGGCGGCCATACGGCTGCCGGGATCCCGCAGCTTGCCTGTGGCAGCATCCACTGCAGGTTCCTGGCCCAGGCGGTCGAATTCCGGCCAGGGATCGCCAAAGTAGCGGATCCCTTGGCAGAAGGCGGGAATTGGGGCAGTTGTCATCGGCCAAGCCTCACTCTTGTCAGGTCAATCCTCACTTTAAACCGGATAAGGCTTTTCGGAGGTTTTAAGCCGAACTCTTCTAGCCGCCACTCTCCCTTGCGCCTCTGGCTTGGGCAGGCAAAAGGTTGCGCGGTCTATCTTCCTCATCGACGACAGAGACTGGGGCAGAGATGGGCTGTTCTTGCTGTTGCCTACAACATCTAGTGTCTCAAACTCCTTGGCCGCTTATTTTTCCACAATATGTAGATCAAAGACGGCAGATGCTCAACCAGTTTGCTTGACCTTATATCGTGGAGACATCTTGAAAGCGAAGACCCATGTCCCTTTTGGAAAAGCTGTGATACATTCAAGGGAGGCTAGAGCGGGATCTTTAAGGAGCCTGCAGCCCTTGGCGAACAAAGGGAGAGTTCATCCTGCGGTAGCTTGAGTTTCGCAAAGTCTTTGGATTTTCTTTGCCCTAATTGAGGATTCAACACAACTTCCCGGCCCACCTATTTGTGCCTCAAGACTAGCTGCCCTATGACCGAGAGTCGTCCTTGTGCCCCCTGCATTGTCGACAGCGGAATTTTGGTTAACAAGCGGGATATTTACCGTCTTTTGGCGGATTTGGGGCGGGTTCGCTACTTCGATATCGTCGAAGGTCAGGTGCAAAGGCAGGGGGAGGGCTATGTGATGGAGGTATTTCAGGATGCAACAGCGGCCACCTTGGTGGCCAATCGCAGCCTCTACCTAAACCTAAACAGCTTCGACTACGCCTGCTTGCGGGATCCCTCCCCCGCTGAGGTGGCAGAGGTGGGCACGGAACGGCCTAGCGTGGTGATCGATCTGGTGCAGGAGCACCGCATCTTGCGTTTGGTTCCCCTGTCGGATCCGCTGTCGGATCCCGCGCAACTGTGGGCAGATACTCGCGCGCTGCGGGCGGCAATGGCGGACGCCTTGGCAGCAAGCTGGAGCCTAGAAGAAGAGGACGGCTCTTTCGAGCCTGATTGAGAGTGAGGACCCTCGCGCAGCGTTTCGGCAGGCTGGAGAGAAAAGGGCACCGGAGCCTGCTGGGCTTCAGTCAGGAAGCTGGGGAAGCGGCCCTCAGGAGTTCCGGCGACTGGCGCACCGTCTCGAAGAAGTAGTGGACATTGGCCTCAGGGGTGGCAGGGTGAACCCCATGCCCCAGGTTCATGATGTGCCCCCGCGAGCCCGCCTTCTGAATCACCTCCAGGGTGCGCTGGCGGATCAACTCCCGCGATCCCAGCAAGACCATTGGATCGAGGTTGCCCTGGACAGCCAGGGATCCCAGACGGGCCCTGGCTTCTGCCATGTCACTCATCCAGTCAAGGCTGAACACGTCGATACCAGCTTTACCCACCCGCTCTAGCAAGCCGGCGCTGCCGTTGATGTAGAGGATCAGCGGCACTTGGGGATACCGAGCCTTGACCTGATCCACAATCTGCTTTTGGTAGGGCAAAGCCCAGGTCTCGTAGTCGCTGGGGCTGAGCTGGCCAGCCCACGTATCAAACAACTGCACCGCTTGGGCACCGCTCTCAATTTGGTAGATCACGTAGCGGGCAATGCTATCGGCCAGCTTGCCCAGCAGCTGGTGCAAGAGCTGCGGCTGGGTGAAAGCCAAACTCTTGATGTAGGCATAGTCTTTGGAGCTGCGCCCCTCGACAGCGTAACAGGCCAAGGTCCAAGGTGAGCCAACAAAGCCCAGCAGGGTCGCCTTCCCTTCCACCTCACGGCGCAAGGTCGTGAGAATGGTTTTGATGAAGGGCAAGCTTTCTTCTGGCTCTAACAGTCGGATTTGCTCAATCTGGGCTTGGGAGCGAATTGGCGGGTCGATAATCGGCCCCTGGTTCTCCACCAGCTCAAAGGTAATGCCCATGCCCTCGAGAGGAGTGAGGATGTCGCTGAACAGGATCACGGCGTCGGGGGCAAAGGCGCGAAAGGGTTGCAAGGAGATCTCGATGGCTAGCTCCGGGATCTCGCAGCGCTGCTTGAAGGTGTACTTGCTCTGCAACTCGCGGTAGGCCGCCATGTAGCGGCCCGCCTGGCGCATCATCCAAACTGGGGGGCGATCCACCACTTCCCCGCGGGCTGCCCGTAGCAGGCGGTTGCCATCGCCATCGGGAGGAGGAGAAGCGCTGAGGTAGGCAGGTGAGTGGGACATGAAAAACTCAGCCAGTGAAGACCCTTAGTGCATCCTGACATCGAGATGACAAACGGCGCAAGCTTGCACTCCAAAGATCCCAGTACTTGCAATCCTCGCCATAAGCCAAAGCAAGCCTTGGCAGGAGGGATCCGGAGCTCGGGCGAACATGCGATAATGTCAGCCTGTGGGCCTTGTTGTAGAGCTGCCCGCCAGGGATCCTCTGGGGCTGAGTTGAGAGGAAAACCAGCTTGGTTGCCCAAACTTTCGACCTAGAAACCTACCTAAGCCAGCGGCAGCAACAGGTGGAGGAAGCCCTCTCTGCCGCGGTTAGGCCTGCTTATCCAGAACGCCTCTATGAGGCAATGCGCTATAGCCTCCTGGCAGGGGGGAAGCGCCTCAGGCCCATCCTCTGTCTAGCAGCCTGTGAGTTGGCCGGCGGCTCGGTGGAGCAGGCCATGCCTACGGCCTGTGCGCTGGAGATGATCCACACCATGTCGTTGATCCACGACGATCTGCCGGCCATGGACAACGACGATTTTCGCCGCGGCAAGCCCACCAATCATAAGGTGTTTGGTGAGGATATCGCCATTTTGGCAGGCGATGCCCTGCTGGCCTACGCTTTTGAGCATATCGCCAGCCAAACGCGGGGGGTGCCGCCGCAGCGGATCCTGGAGGTGATTGCCCGCATTGGCCACGCGGCTGCGGCAACTGGCTTGGTGGGAGGCCAGGTGGTGGATCTGGAGTCGGAGGGCAAGGCCATTTCCCTGGAAACCCTGGAGTACATCCACCGCCACAAAACCGGCGCCCTGCTAGAGGCCTCAGTGGTCTCAGGAGCGATCCTGGCCGGGGCCGATGAGGAGCTGCTGGGGCGGTTGAGCCACTATGCCCAGGATATTGGCCTAGCCTTCCAGATTGTCGACGATATTTTGGATGTCACTGCCACTAGCGAACAGTTGGGCAAAACAGCAGGCAAAGATCAAGTGGTTGCCAAAGCCACTTACCCCAGCCTGCTGGGTCTAGAGGCCTCTCGGCAGAAGGCCGAAGAGCTGATCCAATCGGCTAAGCAGGCGCTGCGCCCCTATGGATCCCAGGCTGAGCCCCTGTTGGCCCTGGCAGATTTCATCGCCCGCCGCCAGCATTAACCTGCCCCCCTTGGAGGCCTTGCTCCCCCCTTCCTCTGCCGGAGAGCCCTATGCTGCAACAGTTGATGGCTAACCACGTTCTCTGGGTTGCCCTGCTGGCCAGTGGGTTAGCCCAGGCCATCAAGCTCATCCTGGCCTATGTGCGCTCGGGCAAGCTCAACCTGCGGGTCTTGCTGGAGATGGGGGGGATGCCCAGCTCCCATGCGGCCCTGGTGACTGCTTTGGCCGTGGGCGTGGGGTTAGAGGAAGGTTGGGATAGCCTCCTGTTTGCAGCAACGGTGGTCTTTGCCCTGGTGGTGATGTATGATGCTGCCGGGATCCGCCAGGCTGCTGGCAAGCAGGCGCAGGTGTTGAACCGCCTCCTAGAAGAATGGTTGGAAGAGAAAGGCGCCGATCGCTTCCAGGAGCCCTACCTGCGAGAGCTGCTGGGCCATACGCCCATCCAGGTGCTCGCCGGGGCAGCCCTAGGGGCGGCCTGTATTACCCTCTCGTTTGCTTTGGGCATTAGCTAAAGCTTGAGGCATCCTGGAGCAGCCGCATCAGGGATAACCATGGCCTCCAATTCCCAACCTCGTCTCCAACGCTGCCCGGCCTGTGGTAAGCCCATCCCAGCCTACCGGTACAAGTCTCCCTACTGTGACCACTGCGGTTGGCGAGCTGGGGCAAAGCCGATCCCTCGAGAAGGCGGATCTGGGGGCAAGAGAGTTGAAGCCCGGGGGAGTATTCAGAGCCTCAACCTACCCCCCCTGCTGCGGCCACTGCTGAACTTCAACTTTTACCTCTATCTGGGCTGGGGGATCAGCCCTCTGTTTCCCCTGGTGGTGGATCGGCCGCTGCTGGCCGAGTCCAACTATCTGATGCTGATCCCGCTTCTATTGAGCTGGGGGCTGCTCTATCTGGCGGTGCGCGATCGGCCGCTACCCCAGGATCTGCGGCTGCCGCGTCTATTGCTGGATGTGGCATTTATCCTGCTGCCTTTCTTTCAAAGAATTAACGTCTCCAAAGCCCCTAACCGACCCTACTGGAATGCCCTGCTCATCTGGGTCATCGGGATCCTACTGCTTGCTGCGGTGTGGCTGTGGAGCTTTAGCCTGCTTCTGACGGCATTGACACTGCTGTTGACCAGCTTCTGCACGCTGCTGTTCTAGCTACGTCCCGTGGGCATAGCGCTTCATCATCGATTAGCTCACAAGCCCAGAATACAAGAAATACTTGGCATAACCACACGTATTTTGGCCAAAGTCCAGGGCCGTTCGCGCTAACTTTGCCCCGGGAAACTACTAGTGGTACTTTCACAAGGCCTCGCCAAGGCTTTCCTAGGAAGGCTTGTCCAGTTTGCCCTTCCCCTTGCAAAGAGGGGGCAATTAGGATGAAGGGGGATCCCGTTGGGAGGAATCTCAGTCAAATGGCAGGTGAGGTTGCTGCGCCATGAAACCGACTTGGCAAACGGATGGAGAGACTTGGTTTCTTCTGCCTCCCCAACCCCGCGCCGTAATCCACTTTCTAGGCGGAGCGTTTGTGGGATCTGCGCCGCAGTTTTTCTACAGCCGTCTGTTGGAAGAATTGGCCCGCATGGGCATGGCCGTTGTAGCCACTGCCTACGCCACCGACCTCGATCACGCCCAAATAGCTTTCAAGGCAGCACGATCTCTCCATAGAAGCCTGCAGAGCAAAGGCTTGATGGACTTACCCCTCTTTGGCTTGGGCCACAGCCTTGGCGGTAAGCTGCAGATCCTCTCCTGCCTAGCCCTCCCTTCTTTGGGATCCCAGCGGCGCGGCAATATTTTTTTGGCCTACAGCAATGCCGGGTTGGAGCGGGCGCTGCCGCTGTTGCAGGTGTTGGTGCAAGCGTGGCCTCAACAGCAACTCAGCGATCTGTGGCGGATGTGGATGGGATCCTCGTCACCGCCGGTAAACCTGTGGTTGGAGTTTGAGCCCTCTCCGGCAGAGACCAATCGCCTCATTGAGGAGCGGTATCCGGTGAGAAACAACCTGCTTGTAGAGTTTCAGCAGGATGATATTGACGATATTCCACTGCTCTATCAGCAGCTTTCTCGCAAGTACGGGGAGCACACCGAATGGCAGCGTCTAGAGGGGGATCACCTAACTCCTCTGGGCTTTAGCTATCCTTTCCTGGTTGGGCAAGAGTTTAGCCCTGTCGACGCTCTTGCACAGCTTCTCTACCAAAACTGGCTTGCCCCCAACTACCTCCTGATCCAGCGCATCAAAGCCTGGTTGTCAGCCCAACTGGCCTAGTCGAGCCAGCTGAGATCCGAGAGGAGATCTTGGGCATAGGAGGAAGAAGAGTGGGCTTGCAGGTAAAACAACAGGCGTAGGATGTCGCTCATCAGGAAGTAACAGGTCAAGAGGCCACCAGCAGCCGTAGCCACTAAGGTTCCCGCCAGCATGCGCGAGAACTCCTGCCGCTGGAAAGCCTGCTCCATCAGGCGCAGCGCCCAAAATCCCAGCAAGACAACAATAGCAAGGATGATCGACATATCGTAATCTATGCTGTAACTTAGTGTAACATCGCTGCTGCTTACCTACCATGGGCAGGAGGCTAAGGGGTCCCAAGCCTCAGGAAGAAGCTAACCCTGCCTCAGCGGCCAGAGGGAAGGGAGCCAGCTTCCCGCTAATTAGCCAGTTGTCTCCCAAGGTCTGCAGTTGCGGCTCCAGCAGTTGCCAGCTCTGGTTGACCTCAGGGATCCCTTCCCCTTCTACGGGAGTTGGTGCGTTGGCCCCTCCCAGGATCTTGGGAGCGATGAAGGCGGCCACCTTCTGAATGGCCCCATCCTTGAGGGCTGCCCAGGCCAGGGTGCCGCCGCATTCCCAGAGGGCGCTTAGACAGCCTCGCTCAAAGAGAACCTGCGCTGCTCGAGCCGGGGTTACTCGATCCAGGTGCAGCAGCTCCACCCCTTGCTTGGCCAGGGCTCCCCAGAGGGGATGGGCCTCAGTGGCTTCGGTAATCACCAAAGTTGGCGCCTCCTCCACTTGCCACAGG
This sequence comes from Synechococcus sp. R70.1, assembly GCF_047461675.1. Lineage (NCBI taxonomy): Bacteria > Bacillati > Cyanobacteriota > Cyanophyceae > Synechococcales > Synechococcaceae > Synechococcus > Synechococcus sp. R70.1. The sequence continues at coordinate 41,488 of NZ_JANSHR010000021.1, read as the reverse complement.
TGGGCCACTGGGGGGAGGTTAAGGGAGCGGCTGAGAACCACCCGCAGAGGCTGGGATCCCTGAAAATCCGGCAGGCGGCAGGTGAGGCGGGGGTTGTCGTGCCAAACGGTTTGGGAGCCAACGATCACGGCGTCGTGCCAGGCCCGCTGGCGGTAAACCCACTCTCGTGCCAAGGGGTTGCTAATCCACTGGCTGTGGCCAGTGGTGGCCGCGCTCTTGCCGTCTAGGGTCATGGCGTATTTGAGCAGGCCAAAACACTGCTTTCGCACAATGGCAAAGGCAAAGCCCTCGTTGAGCTCTTGGCAGTCCTGCTCCAGCACCCCCACTGTCACCTCGACTCCTGCCTCTTGCAGGCGACGGATCCCTTTGCCGGCTACCAGCGGATTGGGATCCTGCATCCCCACCACCACCCGCCGGATCCCAGCCGCCAGAATGGCCTCAGTACAAGGGGGGGTGCGCCCATAGTGGTTGCAGGGCTCGAGGTTAACGTAGAGGGTGGCGCCCTTGGCCAGGGATCCCGCCTGCTGCAGAGCCAAGACCTCGGCGTGGGGCTGGCCGGCTCCCAGATGAACACCTTCCCCCACCACCTGATCCCCCCGGACAATGACGCAAGCTACCCGCGGGTTAGGGGAGGGGCGCTGCGGTGTCGAGCGGGCCAAGGAGAGGCAGCGTTCCATCCACTGCCGGTCGGCGTCCAGGTTCATGGGAGGCGCTTTCGGGGAGCACTTTAGCAGGCGGTGTTTTGGATCCTAGCTGCTTCTTGGCAGGGAGCCGGCTGCGGCGCGGCTTTGGTAAGCTGGTTACGGCTTTGGCGGCAGGGATCCCATGGACAGCCTTCAACTTTGGCAGCGCTACTGCGATTGGCTCTACTACCATCCCGAGCTGGAAATTTTTGTGGATATCAGCCGCATCCGTTTTACCCCTGCCCAAGTGGAGGCGCTGCGGCCTCTCTTTGCCCGGGCTTTTGCTGAAATGCAGGCCTTAGAAGCCGGGGCCATCGCCAACCCAGACGAAGGTCGCCAGGTGGGCCACTATTGGCTGCGGGCGCCGGAGCTGGCTCCCACTGCCGAAATCCGGCAGGCAATTCAAGACTGCGTTGAACAGGTGGAGAGCTTTGCCAAGAAGATCCACGGCGGCGTGATCCCGGCAAGTGGAGGAGGGCGTTTCACCGAGCTGCTCTGGATTGGCATTGGCGGCTCGGCCCTGGGGCCGCAATTTGTGGCGGAGGCCTTGGCTCCGCTGCAGCCGCCCTTGAACATCCACTTCATCGACAATACGGATCCCGACGGGTTTGATCGGGTGCTGGGACGGCTAGCGGGCAAACTGGGACAGACCCTGGTGGTTGTCGCCTCCAAATCTGGTAACACGCCCGAGTCGCGCAACGGCTTGGTGGAGGTGGCGCTGGCTTACCAAAAGGCCGGGATCCCCTTTGCCAGCCAGGCAGTAGCCGTTACTGGTCCCGGCAGCCAATTGGAGCAGCAGGCGCAGCGGGAAGGGTGGCTGGCGGTCTTCCCCATCTTCGACTGGGTGGGGGGGCGCACGTCAGAAACTTCGGCAGTAGGCCTGTTGCCGGCAGCGTTGCAGGGGATCGACATCCGGGCTTTGCTGGCCGGGGCCGCCACCATGGACGAGGCCACCCGCGTGCCCCACCTAGAGCGCAACCCCGCTGCCCTCTTGGCCATGGCTTGGTACATCGTCGGCGAGGGGCGGGGGCGCAAGGATATGGTGGTTTTACCCTACAAAGACCGCCTGGCCCTGTTTAGCCGCTACCTGCAGCAGTTGGTGATGGAGTCCCTAGGCAAGTCCCACGACCTGCAGGGCAACCTGGTGGAGCAGGGCCTAACCGTCTACGGCCACAAGGGCACCACCGATCAGCACGCCTACGTGCAGCAGTTGCGGGAGGGCTTGAACAACTTCTTCGTCACCTTCATCGAGGTGCTCCAGGATCGCGAGCCCGGTATCCCTTCCCCCTTCGTAGAGCCACTGGTAACCAGCGGCGACTACCTGGATGGCCTACTGCAGGGCACCCGCCAGGCCCTCTACGAAAACGGGCGCGACTCCATCACGGTGACGCTGCCGCGGGTGGATGCCCGCTCCGTGGGGGCCCTGATTGCCCTCTACGAACGGGCAGTGGGCCTCTACGCCTCCTTGATCCAGGTCAACGCCTATCACCAGCCGGGGGTGGAAGCCGGCAAGAAAGCGGCTAGCGCCGTCCTGCAGCTCCAGCGTCAGGTGCTGGAGGTGATGCAAGAGCAAAAAGGATCCCTGACCCTAACTCAGTTGGCAGAAAAACTGGGCTGCCCGGAGCGCATCGAAACGCTGTACTGGATTGTGCGGCATCTACACGCCAATGGCCGCGGTTTGGTGCTTGTGGGGGATCCTGGCCGACCCTTGGAGCTGAGCATCCAGCCGCGTCTGGCCTGAGGGTTTACCTGAAGATCTGTACCTTACCTTAAACCCCTCCTGCGCAGCCGGCCTGTCTGCCTAGAATCGAGCAAGAGCCCACTGCAGGAGGAGACGATGGATCAACCTGCTGCCGTCCTGCCTTTGCAAGCCCCAAAAGACGTCTCCCTGGAGGAAATCGAGCAGGAGCTAAACAAAATCTGGTCCTCCAAGGAAGAGAGCGTTGCCGCCCGGGCTGCCACCTTTACCCTGGTGGTGTATGAGTCGCTAGACGATGCCCTGCTGCTGCCTTCCCCCACCGTCGAGGCCATTGCTAGCCAAAACCCCTGCCGCGTCATTGACCTGCGGGCCAAACGGGAGGGAGCCACAGACGACACCCTCGAGGCCCAGGTAGCTGCCTACTGTCCGGTGACGCGCGAACAGCGCAGCTCGCTGGTGTGTTGCGAATACATCACCCTGAAGGCACCGGAATCGGCTCTTGTGCGGGCTTGCAGCACCGTTGCCTCGCTGTTGATCCCCAACTTGCCCACCTTCCTGTGGTGGCAAGGCAACCTGGACTTGAACAGCTTGCTGTTTCAGAAGTTGGTGGCTCTAAGCAGCCGCGTCATCGTTGACTCGCGGGGCTTTGTCAATCCCGAGGAAGACTTGCAGGAGATGAATCTTCTCGTCAGCGAGGGACACCACTGCGGGGATCTCAACTGGCGCCGGCTGCTGCCCTGGCAGGAACTCACCGCCCAAGCCTTCGACCCGCCAGAGCGGCGGGAGTCTTTGTACTGGATAGATCAGGTAACCATTGACTACAAAGCCGGCAACCCCTGCCAGGCCCTTCTTTTCCTAAGCTGGCTGGCCAGCCGTCTGGGGTGGACGCCCACCGAGCGAGCGCAGACCCGGGAACAGGACTATGAGATTGACTTCATCCGCTTCCAAACTCAAGCTGGAGGTGAGGTGAAGGCAGAGTTGGCCGCCGTACCCCTGGTCTCGGAGACTAGCCAGCCGGGGGACCTCATTGGGCTGCGCCTCACCTCGAGCAACCAGGAAGCCAACGCCTGCACCGTGCTCTGTTCGGAAACCACCGGCTGCATGCGCATGGAAGCCAGGGGAGGTGCCCAGAGATGCGTGGTTCGCCAGGTGGCACCCCTGGAGCAGGATTCCTTGGAAACGCTGCTGGCTGCCGAGTTGCAGCGGCCTGGCCCTGACTATCTTTACGAAGAAACCCTAGGCGTGGCGGCCCAGATCCTCAAGTTGAGCAAAAGCGCAGCAACGGGGTAGAGTCTTGAGCCTGCTGGAAGAAAATCGGTCTTGGGGAGACGGATCCCGTTTTATGTTCAAGCTCTACCCAACCCACCGCTTGGCCAACGAAAGCCTTGGCTGCTCAGGACGTCCCAGGAGACCTGCTCAAGAAATCCGGGCCGGCTGTTAGCGCAGGCCTAGGACAAAGGCCAGCACACTGTGGCCCACTAGTGCTTCCACTGCGATGCTAATGGCAAACCCCAGCATGGCCAGCCGCCCGTTCCAGCGCTCAGCTTGCTCCGTCCAGCCAATTTCCCATGCCGGTGGAGCTTCGCCCTCTTGCCCATACTGCGGCACATAGGGTGGACGAACAGCACCCTCCCAGCCTGCAGGGCGCTTGGAGTTAAAGAACGCTATCGAACCCAGGGCAACGGCAGCCACTAGGCCAGTTACCGTCACAGCGATGTAGGGGAGGAAGGGGTTGTCAAGCATTGCTGTCTAGTGTCGAAGTGCTAAGCCAACAAGCTGGCGGGAGAAGAACTGGGATCCTAGCGGCCCGCCGCCGCTTTTTCTAGCTTGCCTTGCCAGAGCTACTGCAGTCCCAGCCACTGGGCGAGGGTGCTGGCGAAAACACTGTGGCCCACTAGCGCCTCGGTGGCGATGCTGATGACAAAACCCACCATAGCCAGGCGGCCATTCCAGCGCTCCGCCTGCTCCGTCCAGCCTGGGATCCAGTCGTTGGTGGTGTCGTAGTACTTAGCTACGGAAGCAGAATCCAGGCGAGAAGGGATCCGGGGAGAGGGTTGCATGGTTAATACCTCATAACCTTTCTCAAAGAAAATTAACATCAAATTACAGTTTGTGACAACTCTCTTCTGCCGGCAAGGGAGAGTTTTCGGGGTGGATCCTAGAGCGATGCCATACTGAGGGAGGTAGGCTTCTGCGCAGACTATGGCGGTATCCCCTCTTTCTTCCCCCAAGCTGGGCCAGGCTTTTGATGCCGCTGCCGACCTAGCTGCCCAGGTGCGGCCGGATTTTCCAATCCTGCAGCGCCAAATCAACGGCCAGCCGCTCATCTACTTCGACAATGCGGCCACTTCCCAGAAGCCGCTGGCGGTTTTGCAGGCCATGGATCTCTACTATCGGCACAGCAACGCCAACGTGCACCGGGGGGTGCATACCCTGGGCAACGAAGCCACTGAGGCCTATGAGGGGGCGCGGGAGAAGATTGCCCGCTTGGTCAATGCGCCCTCCCCGCAGGAGATCATCTACACCCGCAACGCCAGCGAGGCCATTAACTTGGTGGCCTACAGCTGGGGCATGAGCACCCTAGAGCGGGGAGATGAGATCATCCTGTCGGTGATGGAGCACCACAGCAATTTGATCCCGTGGCAATTCGTGGCTCAGAAGACGGGGGCCTGCCTTAGGTTTATCCAGATCACGCCCGAAGGCGAGCTGGATCTGGAGCACTACCGCTCTCTGCTGGGCAATCGCACCCGCCTAGTGGCGGTAGCTCACGTCTCCAACATGCTGGGATCCATCAACCCGGTTCGGGAGGTGATTGAGTTAGCCCATCGCTACGGGGCTAGGGTGTTGCTGGATGCCTGTCAGAGTGTGCCCCACATGCCTGTGGACGTGCAGGCCCTAGATTGCGATTGGCTGGCCTTTTCTGGGCACAAGATGTGCGGCCCCACTGGGATTGGGGTGCTCTACGGCAAGCGGGAGCTGCTGCGGGCCATGCCGCCCTTTTTGGGTGGGGGCGAGATGATTGCTGAGGTGTACTGGGATCACGCCACCTACGCCGATATCCCCCACAAGTTTGAGGCGGGCACGCCGGCCATTGCCCAAGCGGTGGGTTTGGGGGCAGCCGTAGACTACTTGAGCCAGATTGGGCTAGAGCGCGTGCATGCCCATGAGCAAAAGTTAACCGCTCGCCTCCTGGAGGGGCTCCAGCGCATTCCAGGCCTGAAGATCTATGGCCCCAAGGATCCGGCGCGCCGGGCAGGACTGGTCAGCTTTTCAGCGGAGGGCATCCACCCCCACGACCTGTCTACGCTGCTGGATGAGCAGGGGATCGCCATCCGGGCTGGCCACCACTGCACCCAGCCGCTGCACCGCCACTTGCAGGTGCAATCGACAGCGCGGGCCAGCGTCTACCTCTACAACACCCTGGCCGAGGTGGATCGCTTCCTCGAGGTGCTGGCGGAGGCAGTGGCGTTTTTCAGGGAGGCCTTGGGCTAGATGCTCTACCGCCGCTTTGGACGCACCCAGCAGCTTATGTCGGCTTTTTCCCTGGGCAGCATGCGGCTGGTCAACGTGCCGCCGGAGCAGGCCCAGGCCACGGTGGCAGCGGCGCTGGAGGCAGGGATCAACCACCTGGAAACGGCGCAGGCCTACGGCCATGCAGAGGTGCTCTTGGGGGAGATCCTGCAGAAGCTGGCAGTGCCGCGGCAGCGCCTGATCCTGACCACCAAGCTTACGCCCGGCGAGAGGCTGCGGGAACGACTAGAGGGATCCCTGCGGCGGCTGCAGGTGGAGTATCTGGATCAGTTTGCCTTCCATGGCATCAACCTGCCCGAACACCTGGAGTGGGTACTGCGGGAAGGGTTGCCGCTGCTCAGGCAGGCGCAGCAGGAGGGGCTGGTGCGCTACGTCGGCTTTTCCACCCATGGATCCCTGAAGCTCATCCTAGAGGCCATCCAGACCGGCCAGTTTGACTTTGTTAATTTGCACTACCACTTTTTCCAGCAGCGCAATGCACCGGCCCTAGAGGCGGCGGCCCAGCAGGATATGGGGGTGTTCATCATCTCCCCCGCCGACAAGGGGGGAATGCTCTACCGCCCACCCCAGCGCCTGCAGGAGAGCTGTGCGCCCTTTAGCCCCTTGGAGTTTGCCTACCGCTTTTTGCTGGCGGATCCCCGCATCCACACCCTCAGCCTAGGCATCACCCATCCTGACGAGTTACAAACAGCCCTGGTGGCCCTGCAGGATCCGGAGCGCTGGTGGACGGAGGGCCTAGCGGTGCAGGAGCGGCTGCGCCAAGCAGAAGAGGAGCGCCTGGGGTCCAGCCGCTGTGCCCAGTGCTATGCCTGCCTACCCTGTCCAGAAGGGATCCACATCCCAGAGGTGCTGCGGCTGCGCAACTTGGCCATTGCCCACGAGATGACGGAGTTTGCCCAGTATCGCTACAACATGTTTGGCCAGGCGGGGCACTGGTTCCCGGGAGTACCTGCTGACCGCTGCACCGAGTGCGGCGACTGTCTGCCTCGCTGTCCCGAGCACCTGCCGATCCCGGGCTTGTTGGCTGAAGCTCACCGCCTTTTGCACCGCTCTCCCATTCGGCGGCTGTGGGAGTGAAGAAAATGGGCCACCTGCTGTCTGACCCCGGAAACTTGCCCCAGAGCCTCTCTGCCTCATTCTAAGATGGGGTCTGGTTCTTTCGAGGATCCCGGGGCATGTTGTTGGAGCTTACCCCAGAAGAGTGCGAGTCGGTGATCCCGCTAGTGCCTACGCGGCTCCAGTACACCGCTTACTGGAGCGATGCCCTCAACAGCGTAGGCCGGATCATTACGGCGATTTTGGTGGGCGTAGCGCTGCTGGTGCTGTCTCGCGCTTTTGGCGAGGGATCCTTCCTGGGGGCAGTCTCCTTTCTGGCAGGGTTTCTCTCGTTGCTCTACCCCTTCCTGTGGGGGCCCCTCTACACCATCTCCCGCCGGCAGATGGCTTTTCGCGAGATCCCTTACGGAGGGCTCTTCTTTGGCCAGGTGTTGAGCACCCGCCGCTACGAGGTGGTGGTGGAAGAGCGGAAAAAGCTGGATGAGGACGGGGAGCTCTACATCGAGGAGGTGCGAGAGCGCCAGTTTGAGATGGAAATTGGCGATGAGACAGGGGTTACTTACCGCGTGCGGGCTAGGGATGATCCCCGCTACCGGCGAATTGTTAAGAAACAATCGGTGTTGGCGTTGGTGAAAGCCTATTCGCGCGATCTGCGGCGCCGGCCGACTTTGAGCGAAGTCTACGTGGTCAAGCTAGGGGAATGGGTAGGGGATGTTTCCTATTTGGATCGGGAGGCGTTTCTGCAGTTGGCCGATGAGCTGTTGGCGCTCGAGCTAGGCCCGGAGGCAAAAGCCTAAGCGATGTCGGAAGCTGGAATCACCCGCGCGGCTTGGATCGTGGCGGCCTTGGTGGCTTCGGCAGCTCTGGGGCCGTGGCTAGCTCTGCCTTTGGCTGGGATGGTGGCCTTGGGAATTGTCGAACAGGTGGCCTTTGGGGGGCGGCTGTCGGGGTTGCTGGGCGCGCTCCTGGATTGGGCTTCTCCAGCCTATCGGCAGCGGGTCATCCGCCACGAGGCGGGACACATTTTGGTGGCTCACCTGCTGGGGATCCCCTTGCGCGGCTACGTGCTCAGCCCTTGGCAAGCCTTTCGACGAGGGATCCCAGGCTACGGCGGAGTGGAGCTGGATCCGGCCCCCATGCACACCTGGGAAGCCCAGGGGGGCATCTCCTGGGCAGATCTGGAGCGCTACGGCCTGTTTTGGATGGCAGGGGCTGCCGCAGAGTCTCTGCACTATGGCCAAGTGGTGGGAGATGAGGAGGATAGGCAACAGTTGGCTAAGCTCCTGTCAGGGATCCGGGCTGCCCCGCCTTTGGCCTCTGCTGCTCAAGTGAGGGTTCAAATGAACCGCTTCTTGCGCCAGAGCCGGGCATTGTTGCAAGCCCACCCTGAAGCCTATGCCGTTGCCGTCCAGCACCTGGAGCGGGGCTCCCCCCTGCAAGACTGCCTAGCTGCTATAGCAGCCAGCTTGGAAGAGCGCAGCCAGCAAGCTCCTCCGCCCTCTTTTGGAACCGCTTGCTGATACACTCGAAATCGGGATTCCCCTTTGGGATCGTTGTGTCGCTTAGGGAGGATCTAGCTTGCGTCCCATCCTCATCGCGGGCAACTGGAAAATGCACAAAACCCAGGTGGAGGCCCGCCAGTTTCTCCGCGAGTTTGGCCCAGCCCTGCAAGCGTCGTCTTCAGGGGTGATGCCGCAGCGGCAGATCATCCTGTGCGTGCCCTTTACAGACCTGGCCGTGGTGGCAGAAGAAACGCGGGGATCCGGCATAGCTGTGGGAGCGCAAAACCTGCATTGGGAGGATCAAGGGGCGTTTACGGGAGAGATCTCCGGCCCCATGCTGGTAGAGCTGGGGGTGCGCTACGTTATCGTTGGCCACAGCGAGCGACGGCAGTACTTTGGCGAAACGGATGAAACCGTCAACCGGCGCTTGGCGGCGGCCCAGCGGCATGGGCTCACCCCTATCCTCTGTGTGGGGGAAAGCTTGCAGCAGCGGGAACAGGGGCTAACCGAGTCTTGGGTTGTGGGACAGTTGGATCGCGCCTTGACAGGGATCAATCTGCAAAACCTTGTGATTGCCTACGAGCCCATCTGGGCCATTGGCACGGGAAAAACCTGTGCAGCCGCTGAGGCCAACCGCGTCATTGGCCTTATTCGCCAGCATCTGGGCGCTGACCATCTACCCATCCTCTACGGTGGCTCGGTCAAAGCCAGCAATATCGACGAGCTGATGGCCCAGCCGCAGATTGATGGCGTACTGGTGGGGGGTGCTAGCCTCGATCCCCAAGAGTTTGCCCGCATTGTCAACTTCCAGGCCCTGACTCCTGCGGCAGCGGCTCCCTAGGCTCCTCAGCGAGATTGCCCCCATAGCAGAGCCACGGGGAAAGACTTGAGGACGGCCCCCACGGGCAAGCTGTCGCCACCAGGGATCCCTTCCTGGGTTAAGCCATTCACCCAGTCCAGCCGCTTCCAGCGCGGCAGTTGAATTTCCGTATCTTTCCAAACCGATTCCCCCAGGGGATCTTGAGTTTCATCAATTAAGGAAGTTAAAAAACGGGGCGCCACCACCAGCACGACTTGTTTATCGTGCTGACGGGCAAAGGCTATGACGTGGTTGGCATAGGAGCCGCTCACCTGTAGAGGAATATAACTGCCTTCCAGAAACAGCTGCGGCTGTTCCTGACGGGCCTTGAGCACCAGGTGGATGAGAAACAGCTTAATGCGGCCATCGTGGCGGTGGAGCAGAAGGTCTTGGATAAGTTGCAGGGGATCCTGCTTGATCCGCCGCTGGATTTCTTCGAGGTAAGCTAGGCGACGGGAAAAGTCCACAGGTCGGCGATTGTCGGGATCCACCATGCTGAGATCCCACAGCTCCGTGCCCTGATAGATATCCGGGATCCCAGGGCTGGTGAGCTTCAGCAGAGTTTGAGAGAGAGAGTTAAAGATGCCAAAGTGGGCAATTTTGCGCTGAAAGGGCAGGAAAGACTCCAAGAAGGGGCTTGAGGGCTGCAGGATTTGATCGATGAAAGCAAGGGTAGCTTCTTCGTATTCGGTATCGGGGCGAAGCCAGGCAGTATGGACTTTAGCTTCCCGAACTGCTTTGATGGCGTAGTCTTTAACTCGCTGGACAAAGGTCGGAACTTCCTCTGGTTGAAAAGGATAGGAGCCGATCAAAGTCTGATAGAGAAAATACTCATCGTTGCGATCTGGCAGCTCCGAACGCTTGGCTTGCTTGCGGTAAACTTTATAGCCGACATTGAGCTCGTGCCAAAGGTTAATATGTCTCTCCCACTCGGCGGGTATTTCGGAGAGTACGTTCAGGCGGGCCCGCACATCCTCGCCGCGCTTGGTGTCGTGGGTGGAAGAGGCATTTAGGGTCAAAGGCCACTGGGCTGCTCGTTCTTGGTTAAAGCGATGGAACTCCTGGATAGAAATGCCAAAACGACACAGATCGCTGCCTACCTCGTTTAGGGATAGCAGCCTATTGTAAACGTAGAAGGCCGTGTCCTCTACCCCTTTGGCCATGAGAGGGCCGGCCAACTGTTGCAGCCGCATGGCAAAGTAGATTTGCTCGTTCTTCTCCTCCTCCGAGATGTTTTCGGGGAACTCAAGACAGAGAAAGCGCTGTAGGAAATTCAACTCGTTGACTAAGATGGGCAGGTTCTCCTTAGCTTTCTCTACAGCTTGGCGGATAGCCTGCTGACCTTCTGGGCTGAGAACCCCTTCATGGATGTAGACTCGGTAAACTGGGAAACACACCAAAACCTCTGCCAGAGCTCGGCGCAAGCTGTAGAGAGTAAAGTCGTTGGCATAGCGGTGATGGCTGGTAATTCGCTTAAGCAAAAAGGCAAGGTTGTCCATGTCCCCCGCTAGGTTGCGCTCAATGATTAGGCGTTTTTTGTCTTCGATTACCTGTTCGGGAGACTGCCTTAGATCGGTAAAGTTCTGATATAGCCTTTCAAACGCCTCCTCGTTCTCAGAGCAGCAAAAGAGGCCGTTCAGCTTAGCCAGGAAGTCATAACCTGTTGTGCCCTGTACCGGCCACTGAGGAGGCAGCTTCTCGTCAGGCCCCAGTATTTTTTCTACAACGATGTAGAGATCTGGACAGCGCTCACGGAGGCGATGGAGATATTCCTCCGGGTTAAATAGGCCATCAATATGGTCAATGCGCAAGCCCGTAAAGCGCCCTTGCTCTGCAAGCTTAAAGATGAGCTGGTGCGTTTTGCGAAAGACCTCCCGGTCTTCTACCCGCAGCGAGATCAAGTCATTGATGGTAAAGAAGCGACGGTAGTTGATCTCTTCAGCACCTACCTTCCAGAAGGAAAGGCGGAAGTTTTGCCGGGCCAAGAGACTGTCCAGCAAGTCAAAGCTTGAGGGATCTCCTGGCTTGCCATTAAAGATGGCAATGTTCTCATCAAAAAAGCTTTGAATATGCGGGCTGGAGGTATAAAGCTCCCACAGAGAGTGCTTAGCAAAATTGATTTGGTCAGTGCGCTCTAGGAGGTCTTCTTTGCTAGGAATGAACTTGAGGCTGAAGAGAATTCCCAGTAGCTTGACGTAGTCAGGGTGGCTGCGTCCTAGTTTTCGCCGCAGCTTGCCTAAGTTGTAAGTAAAAACATCGGCATAGGTGTCGATATTAAGAGGAAACCTCAAGTTGAAGTAGTTAATGCTAAGGCCATCGGCATCGTAACGAAGCTGGATTTGTCCGGACTCTAAGCATTTGTTATAGAAATCCCCTAGAAAGGGTGCCAAAATTCTGCCCTTGATGCCAAGGTAGGAGTGATCCCAGTCAACATCGAAGTAATCGATAAAGTCTGAGTTGGGGCCGCTTTCCAGAACATCCATTAGCATTCGATTTTGGCCGTCATAGGCCATGTGATTGGGAACAATGTCTTGGATCCAGCCAATTCCCTGCTGGTGGAGAGTTTCCCATAGAACTTCAAATTTTTCGATCCCTCCCAGTTCGCAGTTGATCTGGGTGGGATCCACCACGTCGTAGCCGTGGGTACTGCCTTTGCGAGCCTGAAAGATGGGAGAGGCGTACAGATCGCTAACACCCAGCAACTTTAGGTAGGGGACGATTTGCCGTGCTGCCTCGAAGTCAAAACCGGCGTGAAACTGGATGCGATAGGTGCAAGTCGGGATCCGCATGGTGACCTCCAACTAGAAAGGGTTTTTCCAGGTTGACATACTCCCTGCAGCTGCAGCTGGCTTCTAGGCAGCAGCTAGCAGAGCCTTGGAGCTGCCAATGAGTCCCGAGCTTGTCTCTAAGCCGTCATGGCCTTCTGACGGTAGCATGCTGTCCCATTTTCAGGCTCTACCCGACACAACCTCAGCCAGCGCCGTTTGCAGCTGCAAGGCCAATTGGGAGGGGAGGCTATCTTGCCTCCAAAACAGAGCTGCTGCTGAGCGGCAATGGGGATTTCCTGCCAGCCCTCAAGTAGAGGTGGCCGCCTACCAGCCAAATCACTCCGAGCTCCTTCGCCTAGCAGTACACTTGGCAGGGGGCTGGGATCTGAACCTCTGAGGTTCCGACCAGGTGCTAACGATCCCCGCCCCATCTCCTCAACTTACCAACCCCGACTGGAGAGAGACCGATGTCCACCCACTTGACGCCGCGGTTTGCCGAGGCCATGCGCTACGCCTACCGATGGCACGCTGCTCAAACCCGCAAGGGAACCAGGATCCCTTACCTCAGCCACCTGTTGGCCGTAGCCTCCATTGCCCTAGAGTACGGTGCCGATGAGGATGAGGCCATTGCTGCTTTGCTCCACGACAGCCTGGAAGATGGCCCCCGCTACAGTGGCGAGCCACGAGCCCAGATTGAACAGCAACTGCGGGAGCGCTTTGGAGAACGAGTGCTGCAGATCATCTTAGGGTGTACGGATACTGAAAGCGATAGCTCCCGGGGCGAGCCCAAAGAAAACTGGAAGGAGCGGAAAACGGCCTACCTGAAGCATTTGGAAACCGCAGACGCTTCGGTTCTGCTGGTGGCTGCCGCTGACAAGCTGCACAACGCCCGCTGCCTCCTACGGGACTTTCGCCAGCTAGGGGATCAGCTTTGGGAGCGCTTCTCCGGCGGTAAGGAGGGATCCCTATGGTACTACCGCTCGCTGGCGGAGATCCTGGGACGACGGCTACCTTCGGGGTTAGCTGCGGAGCTCCAGGAAGTGGTGGCCGAGTTGCAACGGACAGCCGAGCCGAATCCGGCGCTTGACAGGGAGGAGGGGGGCTGAAGAAAATGCTGAGGGCAGTCCTATAGGTCACCCGTCTATGGTTCTTGCGGTCGGTACCCCTGCTCCTGGCTTTAACACCGTCGACGCCCACGGCAACCCGGTTTCCCTAGCCGATTTTGCTGGGAAAACGGTGATTCTCTACTTTTACCCCAAAGATGACACCCCTGGCTGCACCAAAGAGGCCTGCGGCTTCCGTGATGCCTACGCGGACTATCAGAGCAAAGACTTGGTGGTGCTGGGGGTAAGCATGGACGACCAAGCTTCCCACAAGAAGTTTGCCGAAAAGTACAACTTGCCCTTCCCTCTCTTGGTGGATAGCGACGGCGCAATTGCCCGCGCCTACGATGTGGACGGAGGCGGCTATGCCAAGCGAGTAACCTACGTCATTGATGGCGAGGGCAAAATTGCTAAGGTCTACCAAAACATTAATACGGAAACTCACGCCCGCGATATCTTGGCGGACTTGGGCCGGTGAGGAGGCTGAACCTGAGGGCTTGCCTCCCAGCCTTTGGGTATGAACGACGACATTCCAGTTGCGCGTCGCTACCCTCCCCCTCCAGCAAAAGCGCAAGGCTCCTCAGGTCCCTGGAGGCTAGGCTTAAGGCTAGGTCTAGCCTTGCTTACGCTGCTGCTCTCAACGGTGTGGGCAGTGGGCGGGTTGCCAGGATCAAAGGAAAGAAGAGAACCCCTGGCGCAAGATCTCTCTGTTTCTCAGCAAGGAGAGGGCAGGCCCTCTCTGCTGGGCCACTATGCCTATGCTGAAGCTCCGCCAGAGACCCTCCAGGTAGTGGGCTATTACCACGGGCGCGAGGTGCGCCTGCGCCACGCCGCTGCCGAGAGCTACCGGCGAATGAGCGCAGCGGCTCTAGCCGACGGGATCCGCCTTGTCCCCATCTCTGGGTTTCGCTCGATAGCGGAGCAGGAGGCTTTGTTTTTTCAAGTAGCCCAAGCGCGGGCTCTGCGGCCAGGAGAACGGGCTGCAGTCAGCGCTCCCCCGGGATATAGCGAGCATCACACCGGCTACGCTATCGACATTGGGGATGCCCAGTTTCCGCAGTGGGATCTCCAGGAGGCTTTTGAAAAGACTCCTGCCTTCCGCTGGCTGGAGAAGAACGCTGCTCGTTTTGGCTTTGAGCTGTCCTTTCCCCGCAGCAACCCCCAAGGAGTAAGCTACGAGCCCTGGCACTGGCGCTTTGTGGGCGACCGCCACAGCCTAGAGACCTTCTACAAGCGCTAGGCGACTCCTCTCTTCGTTTGGTAGAGGAGCTGGGGGAATGTTCAAGAAGCGGATGACGCGATTCGAACGCGCGACCTTCTCGTTGGCAACGAGAAGCTCTACCACTGAGCTACATCCGCACTAGCTAGCAGTGTATGGTGACAAACTTTGCCGCTGTCTGTCAAGGGGGGAAGTGGGCGGCATTTTGTTCCAGAATGGGAGCAGTTCATCTTTCTTTGCAGTTGCGTCAGCCCCTGGCGGGGCCTAGGAAATCGCGATGCGGGTAGCCATTATTGGAGCAGGGTTGGCCGGCTTGGCAACGGGGGTTTACTTGGCTGAGGCGGGCCATGAAGTGCAGATCTACGAGGCGCGGCCCTTTGTTGGCGGCAAGGTGGGATCCTGGCAGGATGCCGAGGGCAACCACATTGAGATGGGATTGCACGTTTTTTTCTGCAACTACAGCAACCTGTTTGCCCTGATGAAAAAGGTGGGGGCCTACGAGAATCTGCTGCCCAAGCAGCACGTCCACACTTTTGTCAACCGCGGCGGGCGGGTGGCCAGCCTCGATTTTCGCTTTCCCCTAGGAGCGCCCTTCAATGGCCTCAAAGCTTTTTTTACCACCAACCAGCTCTCCTGGGCCGATAAACTGCGCAACGCCTTGGCGCTAGGCACTAGCCCCTTGATTCGCGGCCTGCTGGACTACGAAGGGGCAATGCAACAGATTCGCGCTTTGGATCGGGTAAGCTTTGCCGAGTGGTTCCGCCAGCACGGCGGGTCTGAGGGTAGCCTGAAGCGGATGTGGAACCCCATTGCCTATGCTCTGGGCTTCATCGACACGGAGCAGATTTCTGCTCGCTGCATGCTGACCATCTTTCAGATGTTTGCCAGCAAAACAGACGCCTCTAAGCTCAATTTCCTCAAGGGATCCCCGGACAATTACCTTACCCAGCCCATCGTCCGCTACCTACAAGCCCGCGGCGGTCAGGTTCATACCCGGCGGGGGGTTAGCCGCATTGAAGTCAGCGACTCCCCCCCCTACGCGGTAACCGGCCTGGTTTTGGCCAACGGCGAGCGCGTGGAGGCGGATGTGTATGTATGTGCAACGGCGGTAGAAGGGGCGAAACGCTTGATCCCCCAGGTGTGGCGGCAGTGGCCCCAGTTCGACAACCTCTACAAGCTGGACTCGGTGCCGGTTGCCACGGTGCAGTTGCGCTTCGACGGCTGGGTGACGGAGCTAAATCCCCAGGGCCAAGCCAAACGCGCCGTCGACTACCCCCAGCCGCTTGGCATCGACAACCTCCTCTACACTGCCGATGCCGATTTCTCCTGCTTTGCCGATCTCGCCCTCACCAGCCCTGCTGACTACTACAAACCCGGCCAGGGATCCCTGCTGCAATGCGTGCTTACGCCCGGGGATCCCTTTATCTCCATGTCCAACGAGGCCATTGCCCAGCACGTGCTGCACCAAGTGCATGAGCTCTTTCCCTCCTCGCGGCAACTGAACCTGACCTGGTACAGCGTGGTCAAGCTGGCCCACTCTCTCTACCGCGAGGCGCCAGGCATGGAGCCCTATCGGCCGCAGCAGAAAACTCCCGTGCCCAACTTCTTCCTTGCCGGCAGCTACACCGCCCAGGACTACATCGACAGCATGGAAGGAGCCACCCTCTCTGGCCAGTTGGCTGCCCAGGCCATCCTGGCCGCCTGCCGGGATCCCCAGCCGTCGCCGCCAGCCTAGCGGGCCTTCGCTGCCCAGCAGAACGGCGGCAAAGGGAGGCTCTCCCTGCCTCTGGCTCAGCCAGTTGGCTCTGGCAAGCCGGATCCTTTTCCCCTACCATCTAGGCTGGGAAAATGGGTTGGGGACAGCTATGCAGGCGGTAATTCTGGCAGGGGGGCAGGGAACTCGCTTACGGCCTTTGACCTTATGGCAGCCAAAGCCGTTGCTGCCCTTGTTGGAGGTACCTTTTTTACACTGGCTCATTGGCCGCTGCCGTCGAGCTGGCTTGACGGACATCCTGTTGAGTGTTGGGTACTTGGGCAGGCAGATCGAGGCTGCCCTAGGAGATGGCGCTGCCTGGGGGGTAAAGCTTCGCTACATCGTCGAGGAAACACCGCTGGATACGGCGGGATCTTTGGTGTTGGCCCAGCCCTATTTCAGCGGGGATCCCTTGGTGGTCTTCAACGCCGATATCCTCACCGATTTGGATCTGGCGGCATTGGTGCGCTGTCATCTGCAGAGCGGGGCTGTTGCCACCCTTACCCTTGCCCGCGTCGAGGACATCACCGCCTACGGCCTGGTGGAAGTGGGGGAAGGCGGCCGGATCCAATCCTTTCGGGAAAAGCCCACCCCTGCCGAAGCCCTCACCCTGACCACCAACACCATCAACGCCGGCACCTATGTCCTCGATCCAGCCATCTTCAAGGACTACCCCAGCGGGGATCCCCTCAGCTTTGAGCGGCGCGTCTTCCCCGACCTGCTCCAGCAAGGGCAGCGGCTGCAAGCCTACCTGCACACGGGCTACTGGCGAGATCTGGGCACGCCGGCCAGCTACTACCAGGGTCAACTGGATATTCTCCTAGGCCGGATGAGGGATTTTCCGCTCGAGGATGTGGAAGAACGGGCGCCCGGGATCTGGGTTCACAAGACGGCTGAGGTCCACCCTGCTGCCCAACTGCACGCCCCTTGCTACATCGGCGCCTATACCCGCCTAGGGCCCCAAGCCCAGATCCCTGCTGGCACTATCCTGGGCAGCTACAGTTGGGTCAATGGCCCCCTGCAGCCAGGGGCTTACGGGCCAGGCCTCCTCGTGGTTTAATGTAGCGGATAGCAAGCAAAGTAGCGCCCTTGTTCTCTCGTTTTGGGGAGCACATAGGCATCCAGCTATGGCGGAATACAGGCCTGGGCTAGAGGGCGTTCCGGCCACGCGATCCAACATTAGCTTTGTCGACGGCCAGGCAGGGATCCTGGAATACCGCGGCATCCCCATTGAGGAGCTAGCGGCCCACAGTACCTTTCTGGAGACAGCTTATTTGCTGATTTTTGGCAAGCTGCCCACCCAGTCGGAGCTGGACAACTTTGATCAGGCTGTCCGCAGCCATCGGCGGGTCAAGTACCGTATCCGCGACATGATTAAGTCGTTTCCCGACTCGGGCCACCCGATGGATGCCCTACAGACCTGTGTCGCCAGCCTGGGCATGTTCTACCCGGTGCAGGAGGCAGATCCCGACTACGTTTTTGTCACGGTTACCCGCCTGCTGGCCAAGCTGCCGACGATGGTGGCCATGTTTCACCAGATGCGGCAGGGCAACGATCCCATTCCCCCTGACGACAGCCTGGATCATGCCGCCAATTTCCTCTACATGCTCTCGGGCAAAAAGCCAGATCCCTGGCTAGCTCGCGTTTTCGATACCTGTCTCATCCTGCACGCCGAGCACACGGTTAACGCTTCAACCTTTGCCCTTTTGGTGAGCGCCTCGACCCTGGCTAGCCCCTACAGCAGCCTGGCCACAGCGGTGGGCACCCTTTCGGGGTTGCTGCACGGCGGGGCCAACCAAGAGGTAATGAAGCTGTTGCGGCAGATTGGCTCAGTGGAGAACGTCCGCCCGTTTATTGAAGAAAAGCTGGCTAGAAAAGAGCGGATTATGGGCATGGGGCACCGCGTCTACAAAGTGAAGGATCCGCGGGCCATCATCCTGCAAAAGCTTGCCGAGGAGCTGTTCGAGCGCCACGGCCACGATAAGTACTACGACATTGCCCTGGAGGTAGAGCGGGTGTGTGCAGAGCTGCTGGGACCTAAGGGCATCTACCCCAACGTGGACTTCTACTCAGGCTTGGTCTACGCCAAGCTGGGGATCCCAGAGGATTTGTTTACACCGGTGTTTGCCATTGCCCGGGTAGCCGGTTGGCTGGCCCATTGGCGGGAGCAGTTGGCGGATAATCGCCTCTTTCGCCCCACCCAGGTCTACACCGGCAAGCGCCAGCAGCGCTACATCCCCATTTCGGAGCGGAGCTAAGGTTAACCCCGTTGGACAGGGTGCGAAGATCCCCTGGCTTGCGTCGGGCTGGCTTTGGCCAAGATCCCTTGCCCCTGCGGGACCCGAGGTCCTCTAGATCCACCTTGAGGATCCAAGGGCATAGGTGCCAGGCCCGACAAGGGTGCTGGGGTTGCGATCCCCAAAAGTTGGGGGTGTAGACTACGCAACCAATTGGCGAGCAGTGGTTCCTAGAAACTGGCAAAGCTAGAGGGCCGCCAACTGGGGCACACCCACCAGTTTCTCGCTCAGCTCCCAGAGCAACTTGGCTTTGGCCTCATCCTTTGCTTCGTCAGAAACCTCCTGGTTAAAGGGCCTGGCATTCTTCCGTTGCCGGTTGCCCCAGCTCCAGTAGAATCCCGACTGGCGAAATTCGGGATCGGCCACCACCTGCGCCACCCGCTCGCCGGCCAGCTCCTGGGAGACATAGCCACCGGTGATGTATTTTTGAAACCAGGGGAAAAGCTTTTGGAACAAGGGATAGTGATGGCGGAAGAGGCCGCTTTCCGCCACACAGCCGGGGTAAAGGGAGAGAAAGGTGATGCCGGTGCTCTCGTGGAAGCGGCGGTGCAGCTCCCGCATGGTGATGATGTTGCAAACTTTGCTGTCTTTGTAGGCCTTGACGGGATCGAACTTGCCGCCGTCGGCCATGCTGATGGGTTCCTTAAAGCCCTGGGCAAAGCCCCGCAGATCCCCCAGGTGAGGTTGGGGTGGGATCTTGCCTCCCAGCTCTTTGGGGTTGTGGGTAACCGTTCCTAAGATTACCAGCCGCCGATCCGGGTAAGGGGAGCGCTTGAGATCCTCCAGCATCAGGTGGCAGAGGAGGAAATGTCCTAGGTGGTTGGTGGCCATGGTTAGCTCATAGCCCTCGGGGCTGCGCAGGGGCTGCTTGAGCAGGGGCATGTAGATGGCGGCGTTGCACACCAGGGCATCCAGAGAACGGCCCGACTGACGGAACTGCTCGACAAACTGCCGAACACTGGCCAGGCTGGCCAGATCAATTGGCATCAGGCTGTAGCTCCCCTCTGGGATCCCCACCTGCTGGGCCATCCGCCGGCCCTTGTCCAGATCCCGACAGGCCATTACCACGTGCCAGCCCCGCTTGGCCAAAGCCAAGGAGGCATACAGGCCAACGCCTGAGGAAGCACCAGTAATCACGACGGTGGGTTGCATTTGTCCTTCCATATCCAACTCCTAGACGGTTTCCTGAGGGGGGATCCCTCAGATCCCTGCAGGATCCATCTTGGAGTGGAAAGGGGCCTAGACAAGGAATTGATAAGGTTTGCGACGCTTTTCCGGGCCATTTCCTTCATTTTTAGATACAAGCTTGGCCTTGCCAGCTCAGGTAGATCCAGGTGGGCAAAGCCGCACCGCTGTTGCGAACGAGGACTAAAGAAGGCCGCTAGGGCTTCCCAGCACAATGGGCAACCTCGCCAACGCACCTTCTGCCTTGACGTGGGTTAGCTAAGCTCGTAGGCGAGCAGGTACGTTTCTTCGGGTAGGCATTTTGCCTAGGCTAAAGTTGGCTCCGCCTTTGGCCTGTGTGATCGCTCAAGAGCAAGGAGCAACTACCGTCAGCTCGACGGGAAGTGACGCCTGTGGAGATCCCTCTAGTGGGGTAGTGGAGGTGAACTCTGCTGCTAGCTATGGGTCGTGGAAGCAGGAAGAAAGCCTCAACCTGGAGCACAAGTCCGCTTTTGTCCGGGGTTGTAGAAGTCTTTCAGAGCGGATCAAAGGCAAAGGTAATCTGCACAGCCCCCGTGGAATCCACCTCAACCTTGCGCAGGACTTCCCGCAGGTAGGCGCGGCGCTCGCTTTCGCTGAGATCCTGCCAGAAGGGCGGGAGGGAGAGGGTTTGGACGGTCTGGGTGAGGTTGGCAGGGGGGAGCTGCTCTAGCTTTTGGGCCAAGCGGGCTGTCTCTGCTCGCAGCTGGTAGCAGCGCTGGGCTAGCGAGGGCTCGTCCAGCAGGCCGGCTTGTCGCAGCTCTTCCAGTTGCCGCAGCCGCTCGGCGTTGGCCTGGAGTTGGGCCTGGAGCTGTTGGCGAGTTTGGGCTAGAGCCTGCCGATCCAGCGTCTGGAGCCGTTGGGGCAACTGCTCACAGACCTGTCGAATCACCTCCTGCAGGACTTCAGCGTAGCGGAGGCTATAGCGGCAGGTTTGGCAGCGCAGGTAGAGGTAAGAAGAGCCGTTCCTTTTGCCCTTGCTGGGGGTTGTTTGCACAATGCGTAGCAGGCTGCCACAGGCCCGGCAGTGGACGAGTCCGGCCAAGGCGCGGGAGGCGCTGGCGCTGCGGCGCGGGATCCCTTGGTTGCGTTTCAGCCAGCGATCGATCTGGGCGGCTTCGGTGCGGCTGAGGAGAGCTGGGTGAGTATCGCGCAGAACAGTACCGTCGGCGTAGGCCAGATCCCCCCGGTAGACCGGGTTGAGCAGCCAGTTGCGCCCGGTGGCTACTGAGATGCGCTTGTGGTGCTTCTCCGCAATGAAGCGCACCGCCTGGCGCAGAGATCCGTAGAGGAGAAAGTGCCGGAAAAAATCCTGAACAATGGGGGCCTGGCGGCAATCGGGGATATAGCGACCCCCTTCGCGGCGGTAGCCAAAGGGAGGCGGCCCGGGGGGAGGCTTGCCTGCCAGACGGCTTTGAGCCTGGCTTTGACGGCGACGGCGGCTTTGCAGGTGATGGGGAACCTCAGCTAGCAGCGGGATCCACTCGCCAGCAGTGCTAGGGGTTTGTAGGCCATCTGCCCTGACCAGGCTAAGGCGGACCCCAGCCTGTTGGATTTGCAGCAGCCGCCCGTGCACCTCATCCAGCTGATCTCCCAAATCCGCCAGGCGCACCAGCAGCACCTGCTGCACCGAGCCACTGGCCACGCCCTGCAGCAGCTCCTCCAGGTAGGTACGGGATCCCCAGTCGTGCCAGAGAGGATCAGCCCCGTGGGCTTTTAGCCAAGCCAGCTCCTCTTCTGGCCAAGGAGCATAGGCCGGCGTGTAGAGGTAGCCGCAGACGCCCATGGACAAATCTCCTGCCACCGCCGCTGCCCTCCTGCTCGGCTGCCCCCCCGCGATCCCAGGTGAAGGCCGCGACGGCCAGGCCAGCGCGCCTCAGGCCGCCTGCCCTATTCCGCTGCTGTTGCCGCATATTCCAGCTCTTCTTCTGCCACCCTCAAGGGTGCCTCCTCGACCTGTTCCGCCTGTCCTTGCTTGGCAGCCCGCAGTTGCTCGCGGTACTTGGCTGCCATTTCCTCGGCTTTCTCGTAAACCAGCTTGGGATCCCGCAGCATATCGCCGGGATTGGGCTCCAGCTGCTTAGTTGATAGCGAGATCCGGCCCCGCTCCGCGTCCAGGTCGATGATCATCACCTTCACTTCGTCGTTGACGTTAAAGACGCTGTGGGGTGTGTCGACGTGCTCGTGGGAGATCTCGGAAATGTGCAGCAAGCCGGAAACGCCGCCAATGTCAATGAAAGCACCGTAGGGCTTGATGCCGCGCACCGTGCCAACCACCACCTCGCCCACCTCTAGCTTGTTCATCTTCCGCTCCACTAAAGCCCGGCGATGGCTCAACACCAAGCGGTTGCGGTCTTCGTCCACCTCGAGAAACTTCAAGGGCAGCTCCTCGCCCACTAGCTCTTCCTTGGGCTTGCGGGTGCTGATGTGGGAGCCGGGGATAAAACCGCGCAGCCCCTCGATGCGCACCAGGGCGCCCCCGCGGTTGGTGGCAAAAATGGTGGCCCGCACCGTGGCATCCTCTTTTTGGAGCTGGCGCACCCGTTCCCACGCCCGCATGTACTCAATGCGGCGGATGGAGAGGGTCAGCTGCCCCTCCTCGTTCTCTTCAGTAAGGATGAAGAACTCGCGCGTCTCTCCGGGCTGGAGTACCTCGTGGGGATCTTCCACCCGGCTGATAGACATCTCCTGCAGCGGCAAGAAGGCAGCGGTTTTGGCCCCAATGTCGATTAACGCGCCACCCGGTTCCACCGAAAATACTGTGCCGGTTACAATTTCGCCGGGGCTGAAGCGATAGTCGTACTTGTCTAGGAGAGCGGCAAAGTCCTCGGTGGTAAAACCCACGTCGGCAGCAGCGGTAACTCGAGTCATAGGGGCTTACTAGCAGAGCAGTTGCGCAAGTTCAAACCACAGCCAGACCTAGACTAGGAGAAGGCATGGGCATGCCTCCACCTTCACACCCAAAAGGGTAGGTCCTGGAAACACTATCCTAGCTCAAGGAAGAAGCTTTTGTAGCAAATTTCCTCGCCCTCCTGCCAAGCTAGTAAGAAAGTGGCCCAGGGAGCGTTAGGAGAAAGGCAGTTGCATTTCATTGACCAGGTGGAGATTGAGGTGCAGGGGGGAAATGGGGGGGATGGCATTGTGGCCTTCCGCCGCGAGAAGTACGTGCCTGCCGGCGGACCCTCGGGCGGCAATGGGGGGCGGGGCGGCTCGGTGATCCTAGTGGCAGATCCGGGGCTGCAGACTTTGCTGGACTTTCGCTTCCAGCCAGTCATCAAAGCCGAAAACGGCTCAAAAGGAGGGCCCAACCAGCGCACGGGGGCCAGCGGGGCGGATCGGCTGGTGCGGGTGCCCTGTGGCACGATGGTGTTCAACGCGGAAACGGGCGAGCTCCTTGGAGATCTGGTGCAGCCAGGGGATCAGCTGCTGGTGGCCCGGGGCGGCAAAGGGGGCTTGGGCAACGCCCACTTCTTGAGCAACCACGATCGCGCCCCCCGCCGTTTTACTAGGGGCCAGCCGGGGGAGCGGGTGCGGCTGCGCCTGGAGCTGAAGCTCATTGCTGAAGTGGGGATCGTCGGCCTGCCTAACGCCGGCAAGTCAACCTTGATTTCCGTGATCTCCTCCGCCCGGCCTAAGATTGCCGATTACCCCTTCACCACGCTACAGCCCAATTTGGGGGTGGTGCCCCATCCCTCGGGCGATGGGGTGGTGTTTGCCGATATTCCCGGCCTCATTGAGGGAGCCCACCGAGGGGTGGGACTGGGGCATGACTTTTTGCGCCATGTGGAGCGCACGCGGCTGCTGATTCATTTGGTGGACGGCGCGGCGGCCGATCCTGTCAGGGCTTACCAAGTTGTGCAGCAGGAGTTGCGCGCCTACGGCCACGGGCTCATCGACAAGCCGCAGATTGTGGTTTTAAACAAAATCGACGCCCTCGAGCCGCAGGAGGTTGTCGAGCGCACCCAGCGGCTTGCAACCGCCGTCGGCGCTCCAGTCTTGGCCATCTCGGCAGTGGCCAGGCAGGGTTTGGATGCTCTCCTGCAGCGAGTGTGGCAGAGTCTGGGCCGGGATCCAGAGCCCCCTCGACCTGGGGGCAAGATCCAGCTAGCGGCGCCTCAAGAGAAGCCTAGAATAGGAGTGCCCCCGCTTCCCCCAAGCCCAGAGATGAGTGGCTATGTACGTCTCCGAGGAGGATCTGCCACCCGACTTGCGCCAGATTAAGCGGGCCGTTGAGCAGGCGACGCAGGCAAGGGCAGGATCCTGTCTGGAGCTGGCAATGCTGCTGCGCCTGTTGGAGGATCTGCACCGCACCATTTTGGAGGGAGCCTTCCAAGAAGCTTTGCCCAACACCCGGCAAGAGCTCTATCAAGTGCTTCAAGAACTAGAGGAGGCAGGTGACTGGCCCTACCTGCCGCGTTTGCACATCCAGGCGCTGATGCAGCAGCTCAAAGACTGGCCGCAGAGCTCCCTGTCGGTGCCGCCCACCCCTCGTCCTGTGGTGGAGGTCTCGGAAAGCCGTTCTGAGTCTTGATGTTTTCTGATGGCCGAATACTTCAAGCTCCATCCCCAACACCCCCAGCCCCGCTCCATCCAGCGCATTGCAGCCGCGCTCCGCGAGGGGGCGGTCATGCTTTATCCCACCGACACGGTCTATGCCATCGGCTGCGATGTCACTCACAAGCAGGCAGTGGAGCGGGTGCGGCACATCAAGCGGCTTTCTAACGACAAGCCTCTTACCTTTCTGTGCCCTTCGCTTTCCCAGATTGCTCAGTATGCCCAGGTGAGCGATCCCGCCTATCGGCTGATGCGGCGGCTGATCCCTGGCCCGTTTACGTTTTTGTTGCCAGCCACCAAGCTGGTGCCTCGGTTGGTGATGGATCCCAAGCGAAAGACCACTGGCATCCGCGTGCCCGATTCGGCCATCTGTCAGGCGCTGTTGGCCGAGTTGGGTAACCCCATCGTCTCCACCTCGGCCAAGCTGGGCAGGGATCCCATCGGCTCGTTGGAGGTGGGCTTTGATCCGGCAGCGGATTGGGAGGAAGGGGGAATCTTTACCGCCGAGGAAATGCGCCAGTTGGAGAAGCAAGTGGATCTGATAGTGGATGACGAGGCTCCCTATCGGGCCCAGGTCTCGACCGTCATCGATCTCACAGGGCCGGAGCCGCTGCTGGTGCGGGCCGGGCTGGGCTACAAGCAGGTGGCGGATCTGCAGTGGGCAAAAGAGCCGGGCAATTGAGGCACAGACCCTGGGTTTTCCGCCTAGCTGCTTGCTCCTAGAATAGGGTCGTCCTGCCGGTGTGGTCCCATGCCTGAAACCTTAGCTGAAAAAAAGTCGGCGCTGTTGCAGCTTTTGGAGACGACCGACCGGGGCCGCAGGGTTTCCCCTAGCCAAAAAAACCAGATTCTGGCTCACATTGCCGCCCTAGAAGTCCTCAACCCTACCCCTAACCCCCTAGCAGCTCCTGAACGGTTGGAGGGGACTTGGCTGAACCTGTTCACCACTAGCGCCGCTTTGTTGCGTCTGGCCCCTTTGCCCCTTTTGACCACCGGCGAGATCTATCAGTGCATTCGAGCCCAAAAGAGCCAAGTCTTTAACGTGGCCGAAATCCAGGGATCCGGCTGGCTGCCGCGGGGGATCTTGGCGGTGGCAGCCCGCTTCTATCCGGCATCGGAACGGCGGGTCAAGGTGCTGTTCGAGCGGCTGCTTGTGGGACTCCAGGCGTTGATGAGCTACGAGATCGAGAGTTTTCTCTATCTGCTCGAACGGGATCCCGACCGGATCCCGGCTATCAAGATTGACCTGGGTTGTCGCAAGCCAACGGGCTGGCTGGATATCACCTATTTGGACGAGGATCTGCGGATTGGCCGTGGCAGCCAAGGGAGTCTCTTCGTGCTCAGGCGGGTGGGCGAAGGCAGTAGCTAGCTGGAGACGCACTACCCCACGGCTAAAGCCGGGGGTCTTCACCTCGCGTTTTCTCGATGAGAGCGAAGCTGATCTCACAGAGGGTCTCCAGGGCCCGGTAGGACGCTTGCAACGCCTGCAACTTCTCTTGGGACTGTTCCAGTTGCCGGGCCCATTCCTCTTGTTGAGAGTGCAGCTTTTGGTTTTCCCATTTGGTGCATTGCAGAAGGCGCTCGAGTTGCTGCTGCCGCTGCTGGAGCTGGGCTTGCTCTGCTTTTGCCTGCTGTAGTTGGATCCCTTGGCGTTCCAATTCTGCCTCCAGGGCAGCAACTTGGGATTGCAGCTGGCGCAGCGCTTGCTCTGGGCTAGGCTTGGGTCGTAGTCGCGGCTGGCCGCCGTGATCGGCAGGATCAAACGGAGATAGAGCTTCTAGCAGCGCTTCTCGGAAGCTGCCCCAAGAGGTCGACTGCAACGCCAGCCGGGCCAGCCACCAAACCCCATAGGCAGCCCCCAGCCCAGCCACTAGGCCAGGGATCCCAGCCAAGGAGAGGGAAATCTTGGGCAGAGTCGGCAGGATCTGATCCAGCAGAGCCACCACCCCGGCGAAGACGAGGAGCCCGCTCCCTGCAGCAGCAGCACCGGAGATCCAAAAGGAGCGGACCAGCTTCGTCATCGGGTAGGCCAAGACACTAGCCCTGAGGGACTCATACAACGCCTGCCACCCCCCAGTTTATCTCGTCGCTCTTGCTAGGGCACCTGCCAAGCTCGTTGGTGATAGCTCTCCAAGGAGGCCCAGGGATCCGCTGCCCCTGCGGGGGCATGGTGGTGTTCAGAGTGATGGTGGTGAGGACCGTGCCCATGGGAGTGATGGTCATGGTCGTGGGGATGAGGATGGAAATGTCCTGCTCCCAGCTCTGCGCTCACCGCCAGGCGAAACTTGCAGAGGTGGCAGTTCCCTGGAGTTTGGCCCTGGAGAGCCTCCTGCTCCAGTTGCTGCAGGGTGTGCAGCACCGTATCCACTATGCCCAATTCTGGCAGCATCAGCCAGTCAATCTCGGGGTGGCAGCGCCGCTGCTCCTGCACTGCTGCCTCGATTCTTTTCACCAGTACCCCTGTAAAGAGAAAATAGGGCAACACGAGAACCCGGCGCGGCTGCCAAGAGAGGGCTCGCTGCAACCCCACGGGCAGGCGCGGATGGGTAATGCCGATAAAGCAAGTCTCCACGGCCGCAAACCCCGACCCTTCCCAGAGCAGTCGAGCCAGCTTACAGGCTTCGGCGTTGGCTTCGGGATCGCTGGAGCCGCGGCCGACAAAGAGCAGCACCGTCTCCGCTTCCGGGATCCGCTGCGGCTGGGCGGCCAGCAAAGTGGCCATTCGCTCCCGCAGCATTTGCAAGATCTCAACGCGGATCCCCAGCGGCGCGCCGTAGTGGACGCGCAACTGCGGGTGGAGGGCCTGGAGGCGATCCAGCTCTGTGGTCACGTCGAACTTGTTGTGGCGCGCCCCAAACAGCAATAGCGGCAGAGCCACGATCTCCTGCCACCCCTGGGCCAAGCAGTGTTCCACCCCTTGGGCAATGGTCGGCTGGGCCAGCTCCAGAAAGCAAGGGATCACCGGCCGATGGGGGGTAAGAGCTTGGTAGGTCTGGGCCAGCTCCAGGAAGGCTTGCTGTCCCTCCGGGTCACGGGATCCGTGGCCGATGAGCAACAAGGGCAAGGACGCAGAAGGGGACTGCCCAACGGTAGGGGAAGGAGAAAAACTGAGGGTACTCAACACGAAAACTCCGTTCCTTGGGAATTGCAAAGGTCCAGGAAAAAGCAGGTGGGTGTTTTCGCTGAGGGAGCGGATTGGCGCCCCACTTTCCCCAGCCTGCCTGGGCCTTTTAGGCTAGCCTGCCGCTAGTTGTTCACCAAGGCCCCCCAGGGGGATTGCCGCCTCCAGGGAGATAATTCCAAACCCTTGTCCTGATCCCTAACTTCCTTCTCTCCGAGCAAGAGGGGCTGGGGGTGAGGGCTGAAAGTGCCGCAGGCGCAGGGCATTGGCCACCACCGAGACAGAGCTGAAGGCCATGGCTGCCCCCGCCAACATGGGGTTGAGCAGCCAGCCGGTGAAGGGATAGAGCGCCCCGGCAGCAATGGGGATCCCCAGGACGTTGTAGATAAAGGCAAAGAAGAGGTTTTGGCGAATGTTGGCAAGGGTAGCCCGGCTAAGTTGGATGGCGGCAGCCACACCCCGCAAATCGCCCGATACCAGGGTAATGTCGGCGGTGGCCATGGCCACGTCCGTGCCCGTCCCCATGGCGATCCCCACATCGGCCTCAGCCAGGGCCGGCGCATCGTTAAGGCCGTCTCCCACCATCACCACCCGCCCCTGAGGCCGCCTAAGCTGGCGAATCAAGGCTGCCTTCTGCTCAGGACGGACTTGGGCAATGACTCGCCGGATCCCGACCTGCCGGGCAATGGCTTGGGCAGTGGTGGGGTTGTCGCCAGTCAGCATAACCACCTCCAGCCCCATCTGGTGCAGCTGCTGCACAGCTTCAGCGGAAGTGGGCTTTAGCGGATCGGCAATGGCCAGCAGTCCCAGAAAACTCTCCCCTCGAGCCACGCCAATGACCGTTTTGCCCTCGTTCTCCCAAGCTTGAGCCCGCTCCTTGCTGGCGGGATGGCAAGGGATCCCCATCGCCTGCAGCCAGCTCAGCCGACCAACACGCACCGGCTGTCCCTCTACCCAGGCTTCTATCCCCTCGCCTACTCTTGCCTGGAAGTTCTGGGCTGGCGGGAGCGCGATCCCTTCTGCTTCGGCTTTTTGCACCACTGCCCGGGCTAGCGGATGTTCTGAGTACTGTTCTGCCGCAGCCGCTAGACGCAACAGCCCTAGGGGAGAGGAGGCTGGAGTCCAGATATCGGTAACAGCGGGACGGCCAGCGGTGAGAGTGCCGGTTTTGTCCAAGACCACGGTGGCGAGGCGATGGGCCAAAACCTCCAAGCTCTCAGGCCGCTTCACCAGGATCCCCAGCTCTGCTCCTCGCCCTATGGCCACCTGGATCGAGGTGGGGGTGGCCAAACCCAAGGCACAAGGGCAGGCAATGACCAGCACCCCAACGGCATTGACCAAAGCCAACGTTGGCTTGCCCGCCAGCCCCCACCAGAGCCCAAACGTTACCGCCGCCACTCCAATGACCGCCGGCACAAACCACGAGGTCACTCGATCTGCCACCTGCTGAATGGGAGCTTTGGATCCCTGAGCTTCCTGCACCAGGCGCACGATCTGGGCCAAAAGCGTATCTTTGCCTACCCGCTGGGCCTTCATGACAAAGCTGCCTGTCTGGTTGAGAGTGGCCGCGATAACCTCATCCCCCACCGATTTGACGACAGGCAGGCTTTCCCCGGTTACCATCGACTCATCTATCGCCGAGGAGCCTTCCAGGATTACACCGTCCACCGGCACCTTCTCGCCGGGGCGCACGCGGATGCAATCTCCTACTTGCACCTCCCCAATTGGGATCTCCTGTTCCACCCCCTGGCGAATTACCCTTGCGGTTTTGGGCTGCAGCCCCATCAGCTTGTGGATGGCCTCGGAGGTTTGGGCTTTGGCCCGCTGCTCCATCCACTTGCCCACCAGCACCAGCGTGACGACCACGGCCGCTACTTCGTAGTACACCTCGGGGCGCAGCCCTTGCCGGTGGAAGAAGTCGGGAAAGAGGGTGGCAAAAAGGGAATGGAAGAAGGCGGCACTGGTTCCCAAGGCCACCAGGGTGTTCATATCGGCCGTTCGCCGCCGCCAAGCCGCCCAGGCCCCGCGATAAAACGGCTGGCCCACCCAAAACTGCACCGGTATTGTCAGCAGCAACTGCAGCCACGGATCCTGCAGGGGCAAGCCGGGGATCTCCCTCCCCAGCATCATCGGCAACGATCCCACTAGCAGCGCCGTGCTGATGCCTGCTCCTATTGCCGCCTTCAGCTTCCACTCCCGTTCTGCCGCCCGTTGGGCAATCCGCTCGAGATCCGTCGGCTCCAGCAGTTGCCAATCGTCTTGGAGGAGGTGGGCCCGATACCCCGCCTGCTCCACTGCCCGGATTAGGGCTTGGGGGCTCACCAGCCGGGGATCCCCTTGAACAATCGCCTGTTCGCTGGCAAAGTTCACCGTTTGCGCCGTCACCCCTGGCACCTGGCCCAGCGCCCGTTCAATGCTGACAGCGCAGGAGGCACAGCTCATCCCTTGGATGGCCAAGCGCCAAGTGCCGGCAGCAGATGGGGCAGAGGGGTTGGGGATACCAGAATCAGACATGGCTGCCCTCCGAGTAAAAGCAACGCCAAAGCCTCCTTCCTCCCAACAATGAGGAAAACCCCAGCCGGGAGCTCTGTCCTGCCGACGTCGCTACGCCGGCGGATAGCCCACTTGGGCAAGCACCTGCCGCCAGTCCGTGTCCGTCTGCGCAGAAACAATCCGCACCTGCTTAGTCTTGGGATCCGCTTCCACTTGGGCCTGGGGATCCCGTTGCCGCACCGCCTGGGCAATGGTCTCCACACAAGCCGAGCAGGCCAGCTTGGGCACCGTCAAAACAACCTGCATCCTGAAAAGCCTCTACACCTCCATAGCTCGATGCTAAACCTTGCAGGAGGCTAGAAGGTCAAGGGGAAGGAGGGGGATCGTCCAGGTTCCAGCGGTAGTCCACTTGGTAGCCCCGCTGGCGCCACTCTTCTTCCAGTTGCAACTGTTGGGTGAGGGCCTTGCGCAAAGAAGTGATCAGCTCCTGCGTGCGGCCGCGGTTGCCAAAATCCTGTTCCTCGACTGCCGGAAACGTCTGCCGCTCCAAAACCCGCAGCAGAAACTCATAGTGGATGTGGGCTGGCACCGGAATCCGTTTCATCGATCTAGAAGGGGATCCATCTTGGTGGCTGGCGAAAAGTTTACGGGGACAACAGGGAGCGCACCCCTTGGCCAGGATCTGGCTGCGTGACCAGCGCTTCCCCCACCAGCACGGCGCGCACCCCCCAGGCCTGCAACTGCTGCAGATCGGCGAAGGTGTGGATGCCAGACTCGCTGACCACCGGCAGATCTCCCAGGCGATCCCGGTAGGCGGCTAGGAGGTTGCGTGTCGTCCTTAAGTCGACTGTAAAGGTTCTCAAGTCGCGATTGTTGATGCCAATCAACACCCGCCCCTTGGCCTGTTGCAGTTGCGGCAAGGCTAAGACTCGCTCCAGCTCCTGAGCGGTATGCACCTCCAGCAAAGCCGCCATGCCCAACCGCTGAACGAGCTTGAGGAAGTAGCCCAAGTCGGCATCCGAGAGAATGGCGGCAATCAGCAGCACCGCATCCGCTCCTAGGCTGCGGGCCCAGAGGATTTGGTAGGGGTAGAGGATGAACTCCTTGCAGAGGATGGGGATCCCTACTGCCTGGCGGATCTGGCGCAGGTACTCGCCGCTGCCCTGAAAAAACCGCTCATCTGTAAGCACCGATAGGCAACTGGCCCCCCCTGCTTCATAGCTGCGGGCAATGGCCACTGGGTCAAAGGGATCCCGGAGGATGCCGCGGCTAGGAGAGGCCCTTTTCACCTCAGCGATGAGAGAGACGGGGTGGGGGGATTGGGTGAGAGCGGCCACGAAATCCCGCACGGGGGGAGCCTGCTCCAGTTGCCGTTGCAATTCCTTGAGGGGAAGCTGCTCCCGCTGGCGCTCCACCTCCTGCTCTTTGTGCCAGACAATGGCTTCCAAAATGTGGCGCGGCTCAGCCTCGGGCGCTGCTATCTGGTAGACCTGCGAGGCGACCACCACCGCTGGGGCAGGGGAACGCCGACGAATAGCAAGCGGTTCACTCTGCAGCTCCATATCGCCCCTGACCAGAACCTTTCACCTCACCCTAGATCACTCTAGGGCTAAGCGGCCAGTTTGAATAGCTACTCCAGGTTTCCCCAAGCAGCCTCTGGCAAAGGCGTTTTTTTTACCCTATCGTTGAGGTTGGGATCAGCAACCGAGATGGCGGGTTAACCTGCAAGTCGAGCGGCGGCCCTAAAGCAGGATTGAGGTTATTGCGGTCCACGTTTGAGGGGGTTAGGCGTGCTGTACCTAGCAGAGCTCTCCAAGCCACTTGGATTTGCCAAGTCGTCTCTGCAACTACTAGCTAAGCAACAGCAGGACAACACCTGGGTGGCCGTCAACGAAGAATCCATCACCCTGGATGGCCGCATTGCTCAAGAAGCCGGGCGCTTCAAGGATGGGGCGCTGGTGCTAGCAGAGGTCTCTGGCAACCGTCAGGTAACTCGCATCAGCGAAGCTGCTCGCCAAGTGGTAACCTACCTGCAAAGTTTCAGCCAACTTCAGCAAAAAGTCCGCAGCCAAGAGGAAGAGATCGAGAATTGGCGCAAGTCCCTCACCTTTCAGGCCCAAGAGCTCACCCGCCGCGAGATGGAGCTGGCTGCCCAAGAAGAGGAGGTGCAGCGGCTGGAAGAGGAGGTGCAGCGGCTGTACGAGCAATACAAAGCAGTCGAGGAGGAGCGCAAACTTCTGGAGAGTCTCAAAGAGGAGCTGACCAACCAGCAAGCCTATCTGGCTGAGCAACAGCGCCTGATTGGAGAGCAGCGAGAAGCTCTCAACCGACAGCGGCAGGAACTGGAAGCTCGCTCCAGCCGCCTCAGGGAAGCTGAAGCAGCCCAGCTCCGGGCTTTGTTGCAAGAGGTTCAGGAACATTTAAGTTTCCCTACGGCGCCCCTGGATCTTCTGCAAAGCTTGAAAAGCCAGGTTCAGCAGCAGCAGGAGCACTTCCACCACCAGATGGCCCAACTGGAGCAGGAGCGACAGCAAGCCCAACTTTGCCAGGAGGGGCTGGAGCGGGACTACCAAGCCTGGCGAGAGCGCCGCGCTGCCTGGTGGGGATCCCGCCATGCCCTCGAGCAAAGCCAGGCTAGCTGGCAGGTTCAGCGGCGATCCCTGCAGCTTTACCAAGAGCAACTGCAGAGGATCCTCCAGCAGTTGCACTCTCAGGAGAGCCTCCAGCAAAAAGCCTACCGTTTGGTTCAGGAGTACGACTTCATCGTTGACGGTAGCCGCAACGGAGGGGAGGAGGTGGCAGTCTCAGTGGAGGAGCTGGCGGCTTTGGTTAGCCAAATGCGCCGAGACTACGAGCAGCGGGCGGCCCAGGTTAGCCAGCAGCGGGCTGAGCTGGAGCAGAACCGGCAAACCTTACAGGGGTTACAAGCGCGGCTGGCCACCGCCTCTCCCGAGGAACGGTTTGACCTCGAAATGGAGATCGACTACGCCCAGGCTGCCTGTAGCGCCCTAGAAGAAGCTCTGCTGCCCCAAGAGAAAAACCTGCAGCGGGAGTACGAGGAACTAGCCCGCCACGAGGCTCGCCTCAAGCAGCTACAGAATCAGGCTGCCGCTCCGGTTCGAGTGGATATTGGCCCCCTCCTGGGACAGATGGCCGAGCAAAAGCAGGAGCTGCTCCAGGAAAAAGACCGCCTGCAAACGCTTGTCCACCAACTGGAAGCTTCTCTCTCAGCTCAACAGGAGCAACTGGCCCGCCAACAGCAGGACCTGGAGCAGGCGTGGCAACACCTAGAGCAAGAGGAGGAGGCCCTGCGGGCCCGGGCCCGGGCAATGGCCGAAACCTGGGGGCGCCTCAACCAACTGCAAGCTGCGCTTGCTGCTGAGCAGGAGCGCTGGGCAGAGTGGGCAGGGTATCTGGGGCAGTTGGAGGCGGAGCTGAGTCGATACCAAGAAGGGAGCTCCAGCGCCTGGGCTCACCTCCAGCAGGTGCAGGCCCTCTTGGCTGGCCTTGCCCAGGGATAAGCCTTAAGCCTGTCCTAGAGCCTAAGCTCCTTCTAGGGAGCGCGGGGGCAAAGCCGGGATCCTCTTCCTCGCTTGTTGGTTTCAGCAGTTTTTACTTATGTCCACCCCTTCCACTAGCAGCGAAGCCGCTCAACGGGCTGCCCGCCTAGAAAAGGTCCGCCACCTGCAGGAGCAAGGGATCCTGCCCTATGCCTATTCTTTTCCCGTTACCCACCTAGCTGCCGAGTTGCAGGCGCAATTTGCTGACCTGGAGCCTGGCGGGGAGCGGGAGGATGTCCAGGTGGCCGTGGCTGGGCGAATCCGGGCGCGGCGAGTGATGGGTAAACTCGCTTTCTTGACTCTGCAAGATCGCTCTGGCACCATCCAGCTTTACCTGGAGAAGCAGCGGCTAACAGAGCGCATGGGGGAGGTGGCTTTCAAGAACCTAGACAAGCTCATCGACGTGGGCGACTGGCTGGGGGCCAGGGGCTGCCTCAAGCGCACCGAAAAAGGGGAGCTGTCGGTGTGGGTGGACGAATACCAGATCCTGACCAAGGCCCTGCTGCCTCTGCCTGACAAGTGGCACGGCCTGCGGGATGTGGAAAAACGCTACCGCCAGCGCTACGTCGATCTCATCGTCAACCCCGAGGTCAAACAGACCCTGCTCGACCGCGCCAAGATCATCCGCTCCCTGCGGCAGACCCTGGAAGAGCGAGGCTTTGTGGAAATTGAAACGCCGGTGTTGCAGGTCATCCCCGGGGGGGCAGAGGCGCGGCCTTTTGTAACCCACCACAACGCCCTGAATCTAGATCTCTACCTCCGTATTGCCACCGAGCTGCACCTGAAGCGGCTGGTGGTAGGCGGGATCGAGCGGGTTTACGAAATTGGGCGGGTCTTTCGCAATGAGGGGATCTCCACCCGCCACAACCCGGAATTTACCTCCCTGGAGGCCTACCAAGCCTTTGCTGACTATCACACGATGATGGAGCTCACCGAAACCTTGGTGTGCAACGCCGCCCTGGCTGTGCGGGGATCCCTGCAGCTTACCTACCAAGGGGAAGCCATCGACCTCACCCCCCCCTGGCGACGGGTGACGATGCAAGAGCTGGTGGAAGAGGCCACTGGCATCTTCATCGATGTAGAAAAAGAGTGCTCTGAGGAGCTCTTGCCCGCCTTGGCCGCGCAAGGGATCCCCAATCTCTCACCCCAGGACTCTCCTGGCCAGTTGCTGGTCAAGGCCTTTGAGCACTGCTGTGAAAGCCGCCTACGCCAACCCACCTTTGTCCTGGACTATCCCCTGGAGGTATGTCCGCTCACCAAGCCTCACCGCAGCAAGGCGGGGCTAGCCGAGCGCTTTGAGCTGTTCATTGTTGGGCGGGAGACCGCCAACGCCTACTCGGAGCTCACCGATCCGGTGGATCAGCGGCGGCGGCTGGAGGCCCAGGCAGCCCTAAAGGCAGCTGGCAAGGAAGAAGCCCACTTTCTTGACGAAGACTTCCTCACGGCTCTGGAATATGGCCTTCCTCCCACGGGCGGTCTTGGCCTAGGCATTGACCGCCTGGCGATGCTGCTCTGCGATGCTCCCAGCATTCGGGATGTCATTGCCTTTCCCCTGCTGCGGCCCGAAAGCTCCGCCCAAGAAAAAGCCCCCGAATAGGGGCCTAGGCTTGCAGAAGGGCTTTACATCATTACATCATTCCCGGCTTACTCGGGCGGCCTTTGGCCGGCTTGGGCTCCGGCTTCTCGACGACCACGGCCTCCGTGGTGAGGTACATGGCGGCAATGGAAGCCGCATTTTGCAGGGCCAAGCGCACCACCTTGGCCGGGTCTACAATCCCGCGGGCAAACATGTCCACATACTCGGCGGTCAGGGCGTCGAGGCCGTAGGGCATCTCTTGCTCCAGAACCTTTTCCACCACTATTGATCCCTCCAGCCCAGCGTTGTGGGCAATCTGATAGAGCGGCGCCCGCACGGCCTGGTAGACGATGTCTGCCCCCACCTGCTCTTCGGCATTCAACTTGGCCTTAAAGTCTGGGATCCCCTTGGAAAGGTGGAGCAGTGTCACCCCCCCGCCAGGGACGATCCCTTCCTCCACGGCTGCTCGCGTGGCGTTGAGAGCATCTTCAATGCGCAGCTTGCGGTCTTTGAGCTCGGTCTCGGTGGCAGCTCCCACCTTGATGACCGCCACTCCGCCAACCAGCTTGGCAATTCGCTCCTGCAACTTCTCGCGGTCGTACTCAGAATCGGTGGTCTCCAGCTGCTTGCGGAGCTGAGCTACCCGCTTTTCTACGGCCGCCTTAGTACTGCCATCGGTAACAATGGTGGTCTTGTCGCGGGTAACCGTGATCTTGCGGGCCGACCCCAGCATGTCCAGAGTGACATTCTCCATCTTGACGCCAATTTCCTCCGAGATGAGCCGGCCCCCGGTGAGGATGGCAATGTCCTCCAGCATGGCCTTGCGCCGCTCCCCAAAGGAGGGAGCCTTCACCGCCACCGCACTCAACACTCCCCGCAGCTTGTTGACCACTAGGGTAGCCAGGGCTTCTCCCTCCACATCTTCGGCAATCACCAGTAAGGGCCGCCCCTCCCGGGCCAGCCGCTCCAGCAGAGGCACCAGCTCCTGCACGTTGGAGAGCTTGTTGCTCGTGATGAGCAGATAGGCGTTTTCGTATTCCGCTACCATCCGCTCGGTATCGGTGATGAAGTAGGGAGAGATGTAGCCGCGGTCAAACTGCATTCCCTCCACTACTTCCAACTGGGTTTCCATCGACTTGGACTCTTCGACCGTGATCACCCCCTCTCGCCCCACCGCATCCATGGCCTTGGCGATCATCTCGCCTACCTCGCTGTCGTTACCGGCAGAGATAGTGGCCACCTCGGTGATGGTCTTGCGATCCTCCACCCGTTTGGCCTGGGCGGCAATTTTCTCCACCAGGTAGGCGGTGGTCTTTTCAATGCCGCGCCGCAGGGCTACAGGGTTAGCTCCTGCCGCAACGTGCTTTAGCCCCTCCTGGATCATGCTCTGGGCCAGGATGGTGGCTGTACTGGTGCCATCCCCGGCCGCGTCGTTGGTTTTGCTGGCCACCTCCCGCATCAACTGGGCACCGGCATTTTTCAAGGGATTGGCCAACTCAATTTCTTTAGCAATTGTTACTCCGTCGTTAACAATCTGAGGAGCGCCAAATTTCTTCTCTAGAACCACATTGCGCCCCTTAGGGCCAATCGTAACCTTGACTGCGTTTGCTACTTGATTGATGCCCTCTTCTAGAGCCTTGCGGGCCTCTTCCTTAAACAAAATCTGCTTTGCCATAGAATCCCTGATCCTCGCTATCTCAACTAGCAACTAGGCCACTTGTTCTAAGTGCTACCGGGCAGAGCGGGATCCTGCGAGGTCGACAGCGATCCCTTCCCTTGGCTAGGTCAAGAGTTAGCACTCTGGAACCTCGAGTGCTAATCTAGCCCAAAGGCGGCAGCCTCAGCAAGATGGCCTGGATGCAGAGATAGCAGGCGGAAGCAGGGAACACTCACGAACTGTCGCTGATGAGGATGTCAGGAAACTGGGCTTGGGCTTCGCTAATGGGGCGGTCGCGCCCACCATTTTGCCAGTAGTTGATGAGCTCAGTGGCTTGGTTGAGCAAGTTGATGCGATCTTCTTCACTAATCCAGCTTTTGCTTTCCAGTTC
The DNA here is from genome assembly GCF_047461675.1 of Synechococcus sp. R70.1. Taxonomy (NCBI): domain Bacteria; kingdom Bacillati; phylum Cyanobacteriota; class Cyanophyceae; order Synechococcales; family Synechococcaceae; genus Synechococcus; species Synechococcus sp. R70.1. Next base: position 4,463 of record NZ_JANSHR010000021.1, on the reverse strand, counting down.
AGCCTTAAGCTGTTCCCAAGCATCATCTCGGGGCCAGAAGAAGTAGCGGGTGAGAGGACTGCGGTTTTTGGCCACTACTTGATCCACTGCAATGGCCAAATCGTTTTGCAGCCACAAAGCTTTTAGGGCAAATTTCGGCAAGGCTTGTTTCTCCCTAGATAACGACAAGATACAAGCCCGACCTGAGCCGGGCAGAGTTCTATTGTAAACTACCCGCCCTCAGGTAGAAGGCGGTGCTCCCTCCCGGCTGGGTGGGGCTATTGAGGAGCTGGCCTAGCTCTGCCCTTTTTCTTGCGGAGCCTGAAGGGTAGGATGGGGGAGAGGAATGCCTACAGCCAGCTTTAATGGACGACAAGACCGCCCTAGAAACCCTCTCCGTGGTCATGACCACCGTGGGCTCCGAAGCCGACGCCCATCGCCTGGCCCACACCTTAGTGGCCGAGCGCTACGTGGCCTGTGCCCAGGTGCTGCCCCCGATGACCTCCTACTACCGCTGGCAGGGATCCCTGCGGACAGAGAAAGAATACTTGCTGCTGCTTAAGTTGCCCAGCAGGGCTTATCCCCGCCTGGAACAGCGGCTGCGGGAGCTCCACCCCTACCAGGAGCCGGAGATCCTGGCTCTGCCGGCTGCTCAGGTAAGCGCTACCTATCTGGCGTGGGCCCGAGAGCAGGTAGGCTAAGAAGAGCGGTACCCTCTCTAGCATGATTGCCCTCTACCCCGGCAGCTTCGACCCCATCACCTTTGGGCACCTCGACATCATCGAGCGGGCCAGCCGTCTGTTTTCCAAAGTCATCGTTGCAGTCCTGAAAAACCCCAACAAAACGCCTCTGTTTACTCCTGAGCAGCGGCAAGCCCAGATCCTCCTCTCTGTTGCCCACCTAAAAAACGTTGAGGTCGACACCTTTTCCGGCCTGACGGTGGCCTACGCCCGTCAGCGAGGGGCAAAAGTCATTGTGCGCGGCTTGCGGGTGCTATCTGACTTTGATGTCGAGCTGCAGATGGCCCACACCAACAAGCTCCTGGCTCCTGAATTGGAAACCCTTTTCCTTGCTACTGCTAGCGAGCACAGCTTTGTCAGTAGCAGCTTAGTTAAGGAAGTGGCCAAGCTAGGCGGCCCCATTGACCACCTGGTACCCCCGCCGGTGGCTCAAGATCTGCGGGAGCGTTTCCCCTTAACTTGATCCGCTCTGTCCCCAACTACGAAAACAGGGCCTTGAGCTCTTGCAACGTCTTTCTCACCTTGGCCTGGGCAGCTTCCACCTCTGGTTGGTCGTAGGCTTTGGCGGCAAAGTCCAGTTCTTCCAAGCTGCGGCCCATTTCCTTGACCAAGCGCAGCATCTCCCGCTTTTGCTGCTGGGGCAAGGTGTTTGCCAGGCTGGTTAGGGTCTTGCGGGTCAGGCCCATCGGCCCGTGAATGTAGGAGCGGATCTCCAGCCAATCCTCAGCGTCCACCAGGCTCTGCAGCCGCTCTACGTGTTGCTCTAGCTGCTGTAGCTCTCGGGGCAAGGCGGCAGCCGCCTGGACAGGAAGGGATCCCAGCCACAGGCCCAACGTTAGGATGGCAAGTAGCAGCAAACTGCGCCAGCGACGCATCATCCTCCACCTCTCACCTGTCTTCACCGGCTTGACTCTTGGCCATTACTTTCCCAGCAACCATATAGTGTACCTGTTGACTGCCCTCCAGCCCTTGGCTGCTCGGAGGAGAAAAGAGCAAATCGGTTAGCCTAGAACTGTAAAAGAATGTAAACGGCGCTCCCATGCAACGCATCATCCTCATGACTGGCAAGGGAGGGGTCGGCAAGACCTCGATGGCAGCGGCGACCGGCTGGCGTTGTGCCGAGCTTGGCCTAAAAACCCTGGTGCTGAGCACCGATCCGGCCCACTCCCTGGCCGACAGTTTCGACCAGCCCTTGGGCCACGAGCCGGTGGAGGTCAAACCCAACCTCTGGGGAGCGGAGCTGGATGCCCTGCAGGAGCTGGAACTGAACTGGGGATCCGTCAAGGCCTACATCACGCAGGTGTTGCAGGCCCGCGGGCTGGACGGCGTGCAGGCGCAGGAGCTGGCGGTGCTGCCGGGGATGGACGAGATCTTTGCCCTGGTGCGGGTCAACCGCCACTACGACGAAGGCAAGTTCGATGTGCTCATCATCGACTCAGCCCCTACTGGCACGGCTTTGCGCCTCCTCAGCTTGCCCGATGTTTCCGGCTGGTACATGCGCAAGTTCTACAAACCTTTACAGGGGCTGGCGCGGGTGCTGCGCCCTATTGCCGAGCCGATTGTTAAAGGGCTAACCGGGATCCCCCTGCCAGATGACCAGGTGCTAGATGCCCCCTACGAGTTCTACCAGAAGATCGAGCGGCTAGAGCGCATCCTTACCGACAACCGCATCACCTCAGTGCGCCTGGTCACCAACCCCGAAAAAATGGTGATCAAGGAGTCCCTGCGGGCGCATGCCTACCTTAGCCTCTACGGCGTCGCCACCGATTTGGTGATCGCCAACCGCATTTTGCCAGAAGGGGTGGTGGATCCCTACTTTGCCACCTGGAAGGCTGCCCAGCAGAAGTATCGCCAGCAGATCCACGAGGACTTTGCTCCTCTACCGGTGGTGGAGATCCCGCTTTACCCCGAGGAGCTGGTGGGGTGGGACGCCCTGGCCCGCCTGAAAAAGGATCTCTGGGGAGACCGCAACCCGGCGGAGGTGTTCTACGCTGAGCAGACAATGCAGGTGGTTACCGACAACGGCCAGTACCGCCTAGACCTCTACTTGCCCGGGATCCCCAAAGAGCAGGTGGAGCTGAGCAAAACTGGCGACGAGCTCAACATCCGCATTGGCAACCACCGCCGCAACCTGGTGTTGCCCCAGGCTCTAGCGGCCATGAAGCCGGCACGAGCCAAAATGGAAGAGGACTACCTGCGCATTCACTTTGCCGCCTGAGGGAGCTGCTAGCGGGGAGTACCTAACTGGCTGAGCGTTTTCTCTGGAGGCTGTGATGCACCATCCCGCGCATCCATCGCCAACCGTGGCCCCCATCCATGTGGTGGGCGGGGGGCTGGCAGGGACAGAAGCCGCCTGGCAAATCGCCCAACTGGGGGTGCCTGTTATCCTCTCGGAGATGCGCCCTGTGCGGCAAAGCCCGGCCCACCATACGGATCTACTGGGAGAGCTGGTGTGCAGCAATTCCTTCGGGGCCATAGCCAGCGATCGAGCGGCAGGGCTGCTTAAGGAAGAGCTGCGCCAACTGGGATCTCTGGTGATCGCCACCGCGGATCGCCACGCTGTGCCGGCAGGGGGGGCCCTAGCTGTGGATCGGGCTCGCTTTAGCCAGGCCCTAACAGAAGCCATTGCCAACCATCCTCTCATCACCCTGCGCCGGGAGGAGGTGACCGAGATCCCAGAAGGGATAGCTGTCCTCTGCACCGGCCCCCTGACCAGCAAGCCCCTAGCCAAGGCGCTGCAAGCCTTCACCGGCCTGGAATACCTGAGCTTTTTTGACGCTTCCAGCCCCATTGTTACCGGGGATTCCCTCAACCGCACAGTGGTGTTTCAGGCTTCTCGCTACGACAGAGGAGAGGCGGCCTACCTCAACTGCCCTATGACAGAGGCGGAGTACGAGCGCTTCTGGCAGGCGCTGGTGGAGGCAGAACAGGTGCCCCTTAAGGATTTTGAAAAAGAGGAGCGCAAGTTTTTCGAGGGCTGCCTGCCCATTGAAGAAATGGCCCGCCGCGGCAAAGACACCCTCCGCTTTGGGCCCTTGAAGCCGGTGGGGCTGGTGGATCCCCGCACGGGATCCCGGCCCTATGCGGTGGTGCAGCTACGCCAGGAGGACAGAGCAGGCAAGCTGTGGAACCTGGTGGGCTTTCAGACCAATTTGAAGTGGGGAGAACAGCAGCGGGTCTTTCGCCTCATCCCCGGCCTGGAAGCAGCGGAGTTTGTCCGCTTTGGCGTGATGCACCGCAACACCTTTTTGAACTCGCCGCAGCTTTTGCTGCCTACGTTGCAATTTCGCCGCCGTCCGACCCTGTTGGCTGCCGGCCAGTTGGTGGGCACTGAAGGCTACGCCTGCGCCGTGGCGGGGGGGTGGCTGGCCGGACAGAACGCCGCCCGCCTGGCTCTGGGGCTGCCTTTGATCACGTTGCCGCCGGAGACGATGATGGGATCCCTGTTTCAGTTCATCAGCAGCGCCGATCCCAAGTACTTCCAGCCCATGCCAGCCAATTTTGGCCTCTTGCCGGAGCTGGAGGGGCAAAAGGTTCGCAGCAAACAAGAGCGCTATGGTCGTTACCGGGATCGCGCCTTGGCTGCTTTGGCGGCAACGGGGCTGGTGCGCCAGGTGCAAACTGCCTGAGTTCCTTACCCTCCAAGCGCAAACGGCTGGCTAGCCTGGATTGACATACTCCCCGCCCTAAAGGGCATTCGCGACAGCGGGCCGTAGGCCGGGGATTCTCGTTCTTGGTTCCACG
>NZ_JANSHR010000020.1:0-1440 GCF_047461675.1 Synechococcus sp. R70.1 | reverse complement strand
ATCTGCGGCAGCGTATGATGTGTATAAGATACAGCGTCTCTTTCAGATTTTCTTTGAAGGCTATACTGAAAAGCTTTGGGGGATCCCTTGCACCGAGATCAGTGCTGATTGGGCTGCCCAGCGCATCAAAGGTCTCAGTCTTGGAGAGGCCATACGAAAAGCACTGGGGTGGAATCGAGGTTTGGTGAAATCTCTAATCGATCAGTTTCAGTTTCCTCGGCTGGGATCCGGCCAGCTCTACGAAAAAATGCAGGAGTTTTTGCTGGCCGAAGGTCAAAAAGTTTGGCTAAATACAGAGGTCATTGCCCTTAGGCATGAGGGATCCCGGATTGTCAAGCTGCAATTGCGCAATCTTCAGGATGGAAGTGAAACATGGGTCTCCCCCTCCCACGTCATCTCCTCGATCCCTCTGACAGTTTTGGTGCAGAGCCTACAGGAGTTGCCTCCTCCAGAGGTACTGCAGGCAGCCCGCAACCTCAAGTTTCGCAACACCGTTTTGGTTTATCTGATTGTGGAGGGATCCCAGCTTTTCCCCGATAACTGGCTGTATATCAACGACCCAACAGTGCAGGTCGGTCGGGTAACCAACTTCGCCAATTGGTCGCCGGCTATGCTCCCCAACCGAGAACAAACCCCCTTGTGCTGTGAGTATTGGTGCAACTTTGGGGATCCCTTGTGGCAAGCTCCCGAGGAGCAATTGCTGGCTTTGGCCGAGAGGGAGCTACGCCAAATTGGCCTGCTGCAAGGCCAGAAGATCTCTGGCGGCTTTGTGGTGCGCCTACCCCGCACCTATCCTATCTACACCGGCAGCTACAAAGAAGACTTGGCCATCTTGCGAAGGTACCTCGGCCAGTTTGAAAACTTGCAACTGGTGGGCCGCTATGGCTCGTTTAAGTACAACAACCAGGATCACAGCCTGCTGATGGGCCTATTGGCGGCCGAAAACGTTCTCCGCCCCGGCAGCCACGATCTCTGGCAGGTGAACTCCGACAGCGATTACCAAGAAGAGATCAAAGTGCCACCCGCACCCGCGAAGGTCCGACGATGAGCTTCTCGCTTGGCCCTCTTTTGCGGCAAAGCTGGCAGCGTCTTGCCCCTTTCTCTATCCAGGTTTTGCTGCCAAGCTTAGCCTTGACAGGGCTGGAGATCTTCTTGATCTCCCTCTGGAGCAAGGGGGATGACTATGCTTCTATCTTCAAGGGTTTAACCCAGCGCGATAGCTACTGGTACCTGAGCATTGTGCGGCGGGGCTATCAGTTTGTGGGCTTTGACAAGATCGCCTACGAGCAGAGCAATGTGGCTTTCTTTCCGGGCTATCCTCTGGCGGTGGCCATCATGAGCCGCCTGTTAGGAGTTGAGCCGGAGCTGGGGCTTTATCTTACTGCCCAGCTCTTTTGCTGGCTGATGTGGATTTACCTTTTCCTGTTTTACCGCCGCTGG